>JABUFC010000001.1 GCA_013314715.1 Bacteroidales bacterium
TTTGGCTTTAAAAAAGATGTTTTTTTGAATAAAATCGTCCTGCAATTTGAATCATTACCTTAAAAATTCAATTTTAGGCAAATATTTTTGATATATCAAAAAAATAATATAATTTTGCAAAGGTCTCATTGCAATAATTTTTCCCAAATATTTTCTAGCTTTTCAACAACATTTGCCTATATCAAAAAAAATTATAGCTCTTTTACTTTCAAAAAATTTTAAAAATATTGCAGGAATTATTAAAGCAAAAAAATCTGATAAGAGCATCAGTTTGTATTTTTACCCTAAAAACAACCGGTATTTAAATATTTTAACTGACTATCAAGCTTTTTTTAATAGCATTAACCATGCGGCCAATTTTGGTATTATCATTTTCAATGATAAGGGTTATGTTGTTCATGTAAATAAAACTACATGTCAATTGTATGGCTATTCGTTTCACGAAATTATTGGTATGCATGGTACTACATTTATTCACCCCCAAATACACAGCGATTTTTACCGCTTTATTAACGATGTTAAAGCTGATGAGGTTTTTCAAGTTAAATCTATCGAAATAAGAAAAGATGGTAGCACATTTTATAGTTTGGTCGAAGGTAAAGCAATTCAAACAAAATATGGTAAATTTTTAACTGCTATTGTTTTTGATATTACAAAACAAACAGAAAAAGAGGAGGAATTAAATTTTCAGAAAACACTTTTCAAAAAAGTGTTTGAGCTTTCGCCCATTGGTTATTTTATTTACGACGAAAACTTAATAATTACCGATACCAACGAAGCTTTTTTAAAACAATTAGACATACAGCGAGAGACTTTTATTGGCATGGATATCCGCTCAATTAAAGATAAAAAGCCTTTTGCAATGCTCTCATCTATTTTTCAACTAAAACATGCTACATACGAAGGCTATTATACTTCTACTCTTTCGGGAAAAACTATTTATACAAAAGCTCAAAGTATTCCCTTTAAATTTAAAAACAAAACTTTTGCAATTGGTGTTTCGCTCGACTTAACAAAAGAAAAAAATATTGAAAAAGAGTTAACCGAAAAAAAACAATTCTATGAATCGTTATTTAATACAGCATTGACGGGCATTATTGTAACCGATACTGACGAAAATTTAATATTGGTGAATCCTGCGTTTGCCCATATATTGGGTTATACAGTAGATGAGATGATAAACACAAAATTATCAAACTATACTACGCCCCGACAAATGGTTATGTTCCAAAAGCAAACCGAAATTCGTAAAAAAGGCAAATCGAGTGTTTACGAAGCAATGCTCATTCATCGGAATGGAAGTATGGTGCACGTATTAATTAATGCATCTCCACTAAAAGATTCAGAAAATAAAGTTATCGGGACATTGGGAATCATAGTAGATATGACTTATCAAAACTTTTTGCTAAAACAAATTTCTGAATTAACACTAAAAAATGAAACTGTAATAAAAGAAAAACAAGCCCAACTGCAAGCTATTATTAATCATTTAAAAATGTCGGTTCCTTTATTACCTGAGGTAACTCATCTCCTTTTTAATCAGAATCTTAATGTAGAACAACAAAATGAACTAAAAAAGAGTTTAGACCGATATTTATTTATCTTGCAAAATACTTTTAAGCAAATAGAAATTTTACATCAGTGTGAGAAGTCAAATTTTAAAATACGCAATAAGCCCATTACATTTGAGCAATTTAACCAGCAAGTGAGTGAATGGTTGAAGCAAAAAGCTCAAACGATTTATACACCTTTTAGTTTTGATTTTCATCCGATTACGATAAAAGATACCATACTTTTTGATACCGATTCGTTGCTTAAGGCACTCGATTTTACCATCAATAATATTGTAATAAAGCATGCTGCAAATTATTTATTATTCGAAGCAAAAATTTCGCAATTCCATTTATTATTAACTATTCAAGCTCTGAAAAAAAACAACGATGAATTAATTAAATTCGCTTATTTTAACGATAAAACACTTTGTTATCAAGTGGTTTTAAAATTGCTAAGCTTTATGGGCGGTACGTTAAACGTTGATGACCAAAAAATTGAACTGCTTTTGCCATTTAAGTCTTATTCCGAAGAACAAAAAAATAAAATATCTCAAACGTCGCTACAAAATAATACCTATACAACCAAAATATGGTCGTCTTTTAACTTAATGATTATTACAAGCGATCTTTATCTAATGCAACTAATTGAAAGTTTATTGATACCGACAGAAATTCATATTTTAAAAGCTCCTACTGATTCAAAGTTCATCTCTTTTTTAATGCAAAATGTCATTGCAGATATTGTACTTATTGATGATGAACTATTTGAAAATCCTTTGATTGATTATAGAAGTATAATCCAACGTTTTTTGCCCAATGTTCCTATTTTAGGTATTTTAAAAGGTAACCAAAAAGCAGATTTTTCGTATGAAGGAATAATTTTAAATTCAGAAAATTTTCAAAATGAATTATTTGCAATGCTATCAAAATATTTAGAATATGGAAAACCAAATCAATGATCTGATTTACGAAAATAAACGATTAAAAGAAGAAATTGAGCGGTTGCGTAAATACATAAGTTTACCAGGATACGAAAAACGCGCATTGATTGAAATCTATTCAAAATTTGCAGAACGAAGCTTGAGTCCTATTCTTTTAAGTGATGAGCATGAGAATATTATTTATGCCAACGAAGCTTTTTGTAAATTATTGAATGTTACCAAAGAAGAAGTTAATGGTAAAAACCTTCGTAAATTTACCGACCGTGAAGAGTTTTCTACGTATCAGGTTAATACAGAATTGCGGAAAAAGGGCATTGCAAGCCTTTATGAAAGTATTTTGATTGATAACAACGACACAAAAATACCGGTTCAGATTTCGGCATCGCCTCTTTTAAGCGATGAAGGCAAATTAATATGTATTTTTGGCGTTATAACCGATTTAAGACCTTTTGTTAAGAATTGGCAAGAAGTAAAAAAACTTAATTTATAACCATGCTTTGTAATAAATGTTTAAGTTTTATTTTATTTTTTTCGATATACATGGGTTATGCTCAAAAATATGCTATTGTAATTCATGGTGGGGCGGGCAATATTACTCCTACTAACCTTAAAAATCAAAAAAAATATGCCGATGCGTTGGATTCAGCATTAAATATTGGTGTTACTATTTTGAAAAAAGGGGGCAATAGTGTCGATGCTGTAGAACAAGTTGTACGTTATTTCGAAGATAATCCATTATTTAATGCTGGTAAAGGAGCTGTTTTAACACAAGAAGGTAAAGCCGAACTCGATGCATCCATTATGGATGGGAAAACTGGATTAGCAGGTGCTGTGGCAGGAGTTACAAATATTAAAAACCCAATATCGGCGGCTCGTAAAGTAATGGAGAAAACTCCTCATGTAATGTTAATAGGTAATGGTGCCTCGGCTTTTGCCAAAGAACAGCAAATAGAAATTGTGCCAAACGAATATTTTATTACACCCGAAACCAAAGAAAGGTACAAAAAAGCAAAAGCATTGGATAAACATGGTACGGTTGGTTGTGTTGCTTTAGATATGTTCGGAAATTTAGCAGCAGCGACCTCAACCGGTGGTATGATGCTCAAAAAGTATGGCAGAGTAGGCGATTCGCCTATTATTGGTGCAGGTACTTATGCCAACAATCAGACTTGTGCCGTTTCGTGTACCGGACATGGCGAATACTTTATTCGCAATGCCGTTGCTTTTCATGTACATGCACTCATGCTTTATAAAAAGTTAACGCTTATGCAGTCGCTGCAATATGTGGTCGATTCTGTACTGACGCCACAAGGTGGCACGGGGGGAATCATCGCACTTGACCGAAAAGGGAATTGGGCTTGGTATTTTAATACTCCCGGTATGTTTCGAGCTTCTATGGATACTTCTGGTAAGAAAACCATTGAATTTTTTTCTAAATGAAGCAATTACCAAATAAAAAATCAGCCTTTAATCCTAAACTCAAACAACAAAACGTTTTAAAAGGATGGCATAAGTTACTATTTTTAAGCCCTATTTTGCTTATTTTATTTATTTATAAAGGTTACGATTACTATATCGATTATAAGTTAAAATACAATGGTGTTAATACGTGGGCAAAAGTTACACGCATTAGTTTATCGGGCATTCGCGATGAATTCGAAAATAATAACATTGAGTTTACTTATAGGATTAATGATTCTACCTATTTTGGCTATACCATGCAAACCACCAATCATCGTTATGTTATTAGCGACCTCGATATACCCATTTTCCCCGGTCAGGAATATCAATTGACTTATGTAAAAGATAATCCATCTATCTGTCAAATCAACTTTTCAAAACCAAATGTTAAGACGGTTTTAATGTATTTGAACGATATTTCAAAAATTATCCGGCATATAGAACATTGCGATTCATTACAAAGTTGGTGCATAGCATATTCTGTTTTTAAGCAACACCAATTTGAAGGCTTAGCTCAACTTTATTTTTACGATGAATATACAGTCGAAAATTTTAAACATAATAAAGATACCTTTACAAAATTTTGGCAATCGTCAGATATTAAGGCTATTAAAAATAAATGTTTAGTTAAAGAATAATATACTATTTTTATAGTATTACCGTTTTATATATATTAAACATATTAAATAATTAAAATATGAAAACAAAATTTTTTTTATTATTAGTTTTAATTACTTTAATGGCATGTAAGAACGAAAAAGAACTTATATCTAATGTTTCGTCAGCCGATATGTTGATTAAAAATAAAATTTGGTATGTCTATCCAGATACAAGCGATTATGGGAAATATTCATTAATAAAAGTTAAAGATAATCGCATTTTGTATAATTTGAATGGTATGAGTGCATACGAATATAAAATTATGGGCGATTCTATTTTTCTTGAGTTGTTACCCAATGAATTTTCAAAGTTTTATAAATTTAAAATTGAATTTATTTCTAACGATTCTATGGTGTGGAAAAGTACAAAACATATTATTTGTATGAGACTTGTTCAAGAATATGAAAAGATAATAGGAAATTGGAATATAATAGCAAAAAACGACGTTTACTACGATGTGAATAATGATACATCAAAGATTTATTATGTATTTAACAAAGATAAAACATATAGGATAGATAAAAATAGATTTTTTAATTTATATGAAAAAGGTACCTATAGAGTATTGGATGATAAAATTGTTTTAAAATCGGGCAATAAAGAAACTACTGTAAATTATTATTTTAAGAATAATTTTTTGATTTTAATCGTTAATGGGGAAAAATTACAATTTAATCGTATGTCGGTAGGCGGAGAGCTTTTTTGAAGTTTATTCTCCTATATAAAAAAATCTATTAACAAAAGAATTATAAATTTTTGAACACAAGCATATATTTTCAAAATAAGCTGTAATTTTGAAAAAAAAATGCCTATAAAAGTCTTATCGGCCTCTGCAGGAAGCGGTAAAACCTATAATCTGTCGCTATTTTACATAAAGCTTGCGATGGAAAAGCCAGATAATTATCAAAAAATACTGGCCATCACTTTTACCAACGCGGCTGTAAATGAAATGAAAAATCGAATTTTAAATCGCTTATTCGATTTAGCCAATGGAAAGGGTGTGGACGAATTTAGAGTATTTGCCGATATTTCTCCAAACACATTAACTAATAATGATATAATAAATCGTGCAAGTGATGTACTTAATCGCATGATTCATGACTATTACCATTTTTCGGTTTCGACTATCGATAGCTTTTTGCAACGTTTATTTAAAGGTGCTTTATACGAAATCGGAATACGTTCAAATTACGAATTAGTTGTTAATAATAACGATGTAATTGAACAGGCAATCGACGACTTTATTGCCAATTTGGATGAACAATCAAAAATATTCGACTGGCTAAAGCATTTTATTCAACAATTTGTAAACGATAATACGACCTTTGATACCCGAACACAACTTACGCAACTTTCGAATGAGATAAACAAAGAGTTTTTTTACCCATACGAAGAATTGTTTACCTCTTTAGAATCATCCGATTTTGAATCACTTAAGCATATACTAACACAAAAACAAGAACATTTTATACAGCAATGTAGTAACATTCATAAGCAGTTTATTGCTCTTTGTAATCAAGCAAAATTAAAAGAGGAAGATTTTTATCAAAAAAATAAAGGACCTGCAGGTTTTTTAGGAAGCAAATTGAGTTCATTTATTAGTCGAAAATCAACGCTTGCTGTATTTAATATAAAAAGCACTTATTTAAAAGAGGCTTTAGAAAATAAAAAATGGATAAATAAAGACTTATTAGCTCAGTTTTTACCTTATGCCGATAAATTTCAGTTATTACTTGAAACATTTATTCAATTGATAAAAAATGAGGGCAAAGAATATGAAGATGCCCGAATTATTACGAAACAACTTCATAATATAACTTTGCTAAATCAGGTTTTACATCATTTACGCGAATACAA
The DNA here is from genome assembly GCA_013314715.1 of Bacteroidales bacterium. Classification (NCBI taxonomy): domain Bacteria; kingdom Pseudomonadati; phylum Bacteroidota; class Bacteroidia; order Bacteroidales; species Bacteroidales bacterium. The sequence continues at coordinate 6,473 of JABUFC010000001.1, forward strand.
AAAAACAAATAATATTGTTTTTTTATCGGATATTGGTAAGCTTTTGCAGCAATTTGTTAAAAAGAATTATTGGTTTATATACGAAAAATTAGGTGTGCGGTACGAATATTTTTTGATAGATGAGTTTCAAGATACATCGAATGTACAGTATAATGTTTTAAAACCTTTGATTGAAAATAGTATAGCCGATAAAGAAAGCGATAGCGTTTTAATAGTTGGCGATGTAAAACAAGCTATATATAGATGGCGTAATGGCGATTGGACTTTAATGCAAGAAACGATATTAAAAGATTTTAACCATAGAGTTGAAAAAAAATCATTAAAAACTAACTGGCGATCCTATCCTTATGTAGTTTCTTTTAACAATGCTATTTTTGACCTATTGGTCCATTTTCCTGAATTATTTAAATCAAAAGATATTGATAATAGCTCGATATTGAATTTGAGTAATAGTATTTATAGCGATGCTTATCAAGAAATATCATACACAAAATTAGAAAGTGATTTTAAAGGCTTTGTGAGGTTATATTTAACAAAAGAAATGAAAAAAGATGAGACCGATAATGACGATGAAAATATAGAAAATGATGATACAGAAAAAAATATAGATCAATGGCTTTTAAACGAAGTAAATAATTTGTGGCAGTATGGCTACAAAAATATTGGAATATTAGTTCGTAATAATAAAGAGGCGTCAAAAATATTTTCATTTTTAATGAATGAATTGAAAATAGACGACCCCGAATTTAAGATAATTTCAAAAGAAAGCATTACTTATTCTAATTCGAATGCTGTATTGTTTATTATCTTTTTTTTACATAGTCAGCAAACACATGCTAGCCTAGCAGAATATTTTGTTCAATATTTTTTTGCTAAGCTTAATATAAACGAACCGTATTACGAATGGCAGGAAAAATATACCAATAATCTCGATTATTTTAGTAAAAACCTTTACTCAAAAGCAGAATTTTTGGTAAACCTTATATATAGTCATATTTCTGCTCGTGAAAAAGTATTTTGTTTACATTTTTTACAATTATTAAAAAAATATATTGAATTAACCCCCTCTAACGAAGCTGTTTTTATACATTGGTTTCTTAAAAATGGTCTTAATGAATCAATAAAAATAAGTGGCGAAAATATTGGTGTTCATATTGTTACTATCCATAAATCAAAGGGTTTAGAATACGATGCGGTTATTATACCTTTTGTAAATTGGACTAAAAAGTCTAATTCAAATTACATATGGTTAAATATGCCCCATTGGTTAAACAAACAAACAAATGTGCCAGCATTACTCGTAAAAGAAAATAAAGAATTATTGACAAGCTCATTTGCTTCTGCTTATCAATTAGAATGCGATAAAAATAAAATAGATGACCTAAATTTATTATATGTAGCATTTACAAGAGCAAAGAAAGTTTTAATTGTAAATATTTTAAACAGGCAAATTGGAAAAGAATTTATCAATCTTTTAGATAAAACTACACACATAAAACTATTGGGCGAAGAACGTACCTTAGAATCATATATCGTCAAAGAGAATGAAAAAATACGTATTTATGAATTTGGACAATGGACTGCTAATAATGAAATATACCCAGAAAAACAATCAAATTCGTATCAAATAAAATCTGTAGAAACTCAAAATAAATTACAATTTGTTGTAAAAAATAACAATGAATTATCGTCGAATAAGCAGATTGCTCGCGGAATTTTAATTCATTCAATAATGGAACAAATAAATAGCTTAAATGATTGGAGAGAAAAAGCCCTTAAAATAATGATAATGAATAATATTTGCGAAGATGAGCAAAATGAAATACTTGCAACCATTGAAAAGTTATGGAAAAATATTCCCGAATTGGCAACATGGTATTCGCAGGCAACACAAATATGGAGCGAACGAAAAATATTTTATAGAAAACAGTTATTTCGACCCGATAAAATTTTTTATTTAAAAAATCATATTATTTTGGTCGATTTTAAAACAGGTGATACGTTGGTAGAACATTATTTTCCTCAATTATATGCTTATAAAAAGATGCTTCACGAAATGAACTATACTCAAGTTGATGCTTATATTGTTCAAATTGAAAAACAAAAATTAATTTATGTTGAATAAAAAGTGATGACTTATGATTAGTTTTTTTAGTTCTATCGTTTTATTGTTTTTGGGCTATTTTTTATATGCTCGTTTTATAGAAAAAGTTTTTGGTGTAGATAAAGAACGTCTTACACCTGCTATCACAAAGACTGATGGAGTAGATTTTGTTCCATTATCTTGGTCTAAAATTTTTTTAATCCAGTTTCTAAATATAGCGGGTTTAGGTCCTATCTTTGGTGCAGTGGCAGGTGCTATGTGGGGACCTGTAGCTTTTTTTTGGATAGTATTGGGTAACATTTTGGGAGGGGCTGTTCACGATTTTTTCTCCGGTATGATATCGGTTCGAAGAGGGGGCGAAAGTATTCCAGAAATTATTGGTGCTTATTTAGGGGTTACCGTTAAGCAATTGATGCGTGCATTTGTTGTAATAATGATGATTATGGTTGGAGCTGTTTTTGTCGTAGGACCAGCTAAGATATTAGATGGTATGACAATCGGCACAATGGGGCTTACTTTTTGGGCAACCATTATTTTTATTTATTACATATTGGCCACATTGTTGCCAATCGATAAAATTATTGGCAGAATATACCCATTATTTGGTTTAGCTTTGTTGTTTATGGCTGTAGCCATTTCGTTTATGATGATTTATAAAGGATTACCAATTCCAGAAGTGTCTTTGACCAATATGCATAGCCAACCCGAACAGTATCCTATATATCCACTTTTATTTGTATCTATAGCTTGTGGAGCTATTTCAGGCTTTCATTCAACGCAGTCGCCTCTTATGGCACGATGTATAACCAACGAAAAGTATGGTCGTCGAGTGTTTTATGGTGCTATGGTGGCCGAAGGTCTAGTCGCTCTAATTTGGGCAGCTGTAGGCATGAGCTTTTGGGGTGGAGTAAAAGAGTTAAATACAATAATGATTGCTCAACAAGGTAATGCAGCTTGGGCAGTAAACGAAATTTCGTTGGGTTTACTTGGTAAAGTTGGTGCTATTTTAGCCATTCTGGGTGTTGTTGCTGCGCCCATTACCAGTGGAGATACTGCTTTTAGAAGTGCACGTTTAATCGTAGCCGATTTTTTAAAACTCGATCAGAAACCTATTAAAAATCGCCTAATTATTTCGTTTTTCCTCTTTTTAGGAGGATTTTTGTTGACCCTTGTTAAGTTTGATATTATTTGGCGTTATATGGCATGGTCAAATCAAACTTTAGCAACTTTAGTACTATGGGCTATAACAGTATATCTGGTTCGTAATGGTAAAATATATTGGATAACTTTAATTCCTGCTATATTTATGACAGCTGTTGTAAGCACATATATATTTATTGCGCCAGAAGGATTTCAATTGTCGCAGCAGTGGAGTTATATACTTGGGCTTATTATAACGTTATTTTTCACATTTTTATTTTTTTACAAACTAAAATTTTTAAAACTACATACTGAAAAATTATGACAACTTTTTTATCAGAAGTCGCTCATTATATTTATAAATATAATACACAATTTGCAAATGTTGTAGTTTTAATGCCGAATAGGCGTTCTTGTTTGTATCTCGAAAAAGAACTTTGCAATTTATTAAATCATACCAGTTGGTTGCCGCAAATAATTTCGCTTAACGATTGGGTTAATCAGCATTCATCATTACAAACAGCTGATGAGTTATTGCTAATTTCACATTTGTTTAAGGTGTTTAAAAATAATTATACAAACAAAACTATTACTTTTGATGAGTTTTATTTTACCGGGCAAATTTTATTGAATGATTTTAATGATTTAGATGCAGAATTAGTCGATGCCGAAAAGTTATTTACTAATCTTGCTGATATTAAAGAAATTAGCGAACGTTTTCCTTTTGATGACGATTTTTTTAATATATTAAAAGGATATGTTCAATTGTTGGAAAAGCAAAATAAGTCTAAAGATGAATATGGGCTCGATGAATATTTAAAACTTTGGCAAGGATTTTATACACTTTACGAACAATTTAAAAAAGAATTGATATTAAGTAAGATAGCCTACGATGGTTTATTAACTCGTTACTTTGTTGAAAATGAGTGGTCAAAATTAAACCATTTTAAAGACAATATCTTTTTTGTAGTTGGGTTTAATGCAGTTAACAAAGCAGAAAAGAAAATATTTGAATTATTAAATCATCAAACAGAAGTACAATTTTTATGGGATTACGATGAATATTATATAAAAAATGAGCAATTTCATGCTGGCGAATATTTAAGAAACTTATTAAAAAGTTTTCCTCCACCTAAAGATTTTGTTGGTTCATTTGACAATTTTCGAAAACAGCAAATTAAAATTCATGCATTACCTAACGAAGTTGTACAAGCCAAATATGCTTGTCAATGTTTAAGTTCTAATGAAGCAACTACTGGACTCATCTTAGCCGACGAAAGCTTATTGCCTGTGGTTTTGGCTTCATTGCCCGAAAATGTAACAAAGGTAAATGTTACAATGGGATTTTCGGTAAAATATTCGACTACATATTCTTTTATTAGGCAATTGTTTCGGTTAATTCAACAAATACGTTTTGTGCATGATGATATATGGATATCTCGTGTTACATGGATGGAATTACTTTATCACCCATTTCTGGCAGAGTACAAAGAGTTACGACATCAGTTAGATAGTTTGCTTAATAAAAATTCTAATTATCAAGCTTATTTAAGCTTTAAAAATAGTTCAATATTTCAATCTAATTCGGCAATTGAACAACTATTGTATGCTTTTTTTAAAAACATTGATCATCTTACTTTTATTAGACAACTTTTAGAATTATTACAATTTTTAGAACAAAAATGGCTTCAAAAAGAAAAATTATCTATTAATGAAGAGTTGGAGATTCAGGCTTTACGTAAAGTATACAACAGCTTAGGTAAGTTTTATGAACTTCTTCAACAAAATGAAATTGAAATTAACGATAAAAGGCTATTATTACGTCTTATTCAACAAATAATACAACGCCAAAAGATTGATTTATTTGGTGAACCATTAGAGGGGTTGCAAATAATGGGGCTTATGGAGAGTCGTTTAATCGATTTTGAAAAAGTCTTAGTATTGTCGCTCAATGAATCGGTTATTCCTGGCGAAAAATTTATGCCTACTTTTATTTTACATTCATTGCGATTATTCTTTGGAATGACTACTCCCGAAAGACGTGAAGCAATAGATGCATATCATTTTTACCGATTATTACAACGAAGCAAAGAGTCGTTATTGTTTTATTCTCAATTTATTGGTAATGACGAGGCAGACAAAAGCCCATATGTTAGACAATTATTATTTAATACCAATATTAGTGTAGAGGAGTTTTTTATTCACGATGCAATTGCAAAATCTGATATTGTAGAACCAATAATTGTCAATAAAAAAGATATTGAAGAAGAATGGCATACGTTTTTAAACAGCAATGATTACATTCAATTATCACAAGCAGCATTAGCAACTTACATTCAGTGTCCGCTAAAATATTATTTTGAAAGAATAAAACATTTAAGCGATGCACAATTGTTCCCCGACGATAATCTTGATAAAAAAATGGGGGATATTTTTCACGAAGCCTTGAGAAAATTATTCGAAAGTTACGATTTTATTGAAATAAAAGACTTAGATCAAATTCAGCAAAAAATACCGTTGGTAGTAGATGAACTTGTTTTAAAAAATTTTGATTTAACATGGATGCAGGTATTGTTAATGAAAGAGCAATTAAAAAATTGGCTTTATAAATTTATTGACGTTGAAAAAGGTGAAAATTCGCATTTCCCTGCAAAAATTTTAGGCTTTGAAAAAGATTTAAACTTCAATGTTCAATTGTCAGAGAAAAAAATTTTACTATTCGGAAGAGCTGATTTTATAATAGAAAGAGATGATGCGCTGTATATTATTGATTTTAAAACCGGTGGCGAAAAAGATGTACGATTTAATCATATTGAAGATTTATTTAATCAGAATGCAAAAATGGTTTATGCTTTTCAGTTGGCATTTTATGGCTATTTATATAGTATGGATAAAAATTTTGAAAAACCATTGTATCTTGAAAATATATATATAAAAAAATATGATTCGCCTTTTAAAAAAGTTTTATCAAAATTAGAACTTATACAAGATGTCAAAGGAAAAAAGAAACCTGTTTTTATGCCATTAAATTTTAATAAAAATATTGTAACTGAATTTGAAAAATATATGATAAATAAAATAAATGAATTATTTAACGAAAATTATCCTTTTATTCAAACTACCGATATTCAAAATTGTGAGTATTGTAATTTTAATTTAATTTGTAGAAAAAATTAAACTATGTATCCTAACAATTTTTATACTTTTAAGGTTAGGTTAAAAGATAAGCCTTTTAAGACTCTCGATGGTAATGAGTATATACAAACAGCGTCTATAAGCTTTTTTAATGAATATGGTCAGGAAATAGCCTATTGTGAGTTGGGGTATATTGCCATTGATGAGATATATAAGAAAATTTATAATCATGAAGCATTGTGTTTAGATTATGTTTATGTCGAAAATTTCTCTATTCTTGATTATAAAAATAAATATCAAATAAACGACGAAGAATCAGTTGAAATATTTAATTTTTCTGCTAAGTCAGCAGTTTTTTATGCAAACAATGCTACAATATTTAATGGTATTATTTTTAAGGAGAAGCCCGTTACATTCGAAAACGCTTTATTTATAAAAGGAATTACGAGCTTTGATAATGTAATGTTCGAAGAAGGCAATGTTAATTTTAATTCTGCTATTTTTTTTAATGGAAATGTAAGTTTTTATAATACTAATTTTTTAAAAGGAACTATAAATTTTAAAAATACAACTTGGGGAATTGGTAACAAAAATTTTCAATACACCTATTGGGGCAATGGTGATATACTATTTAGCAATAGTTTATTTAAAGATGGAAATATTTCTTTTGTAAATTGTTCATTTGGCGATGGTGAGTTGTCGTTTAAGGTATGTTCTTTTGGTAAAGGCAATATCGATTTTCGTTTTGCCGTATTTGGCGATGGAAATTTAAATTTTGAACGGACAGAGTTGGGCGATGGCTTAATAGACTTTAGTAAAACGGAATTTGGAAAAGCAAAGGTAAACTTTAACAAAGCTATCATTGGTAAAGCAGAGTTGAATTTTGATGAAATTCAGATGATTGAAGGTAAATGGCTATTTAAGCAAGTTTACATGGAAGAAGGGAGTATTCATTTTGACGAGGCCGAATTAAAAAAAGCTCAAATTTTCTTTAATCGCTCGATTTTTAAGCAGGTAAATATTTCATTTTATAAGTCATCGCTTAGTGTTTTATCGTTTGAGGCTTGTCAGCTAAATAGTTATTGCGATTTGCGACTTTTACACTGCAATTTTTTAAATTTATCGGGAGCTTTTATTCGAGATATAGTCGATATTTCGCTCGAAGAAAATCCTAAAAGTATCGATTCATTGTATGTTTTTGGTACGCGTTTAATGGGTCGGATTTTTTTATCATGGAAAAATAATGGGGTTCAAGAAATGATCCATAAGAGTACCGAAAATAAATACGAAAAAGCGTGGCAGTATAATCTTTTGAAACAAAATTTTAACACCATTGGTCAATACGATGATGAAGATTTAGCATATGTAGCCTTTAAACGTGAAGAACTTGCTCTAAAAAAAGAACAAATACAGTTCGAAAAATGGTATAAACGCTTAACAAAACAATTTTTATTAAGTTTTCAGAACTTAGTATTCGATAAAATGGGTTTATATGCAACTTCGCCTTTACGCGTTTTTTATAGTATTATAATTTTGTGGTTCTTTTTTGGATTATTGTTTTCATTTTTGCATTATGTTGGAGTTGGAAAAACATGGTCTTCGGTAGGTAATCCCGATCATATTTCTATTTTTGCTCAATCCTTTTATCATAGTGCCATTACATTTTTTACCATAGGTTATGGCGATGTTTTTCCCCAGGGTTTAAGTCGTATTTTATCTTCAATAGAGGGTTTTGTCGGTGTGTTTATGATGTCATATTTTACGGTTGCATTTGTAAGAAAAGTATTGCGTTAATAATTATTTTTTGATGAACATCATTGTTGGTTATTAAATTAATACTTATGTTTGTTCAAAATATTTTTTGTGAAAACTTTAACTTTTAACGAATTAAGAAAAATTAAAGATTCCCTGCCGGAGGGAAGCTTAAAAAAAATTGCCGAAAAATTAAACTTACCCGAAGAAACAATACGAAATTATTTTGGAGGAACTTCTTACAATAATCAATCTACAACAGGGATTCATACCGAACAAGGACCCGATGGGGGGATTGTTTGTATTGACGATACCACTATATTAGATTTGGCACTTAAAATTATTGAAGAGTCATCAGTTGAAAAAAATGGACACTAAAAAGAGCCTCGAAGAAATTGCTTTACAATTAGCAGAATCAGAACTAACGCAATCTTTGTTATATCAACATCCTTTAAAACATCCTTTACCAAACCGAAATATCTTATCTGAAATTATTACATTACTTCGTCAATGTTTATTTCCGGGTTATTATAGCGATCCACCAAAGCATACATCGTGGAAGTCTAAAATTGAAAATATACTCGATTCTATTCATGACTCACTTATTGAGCAGATATATGCAGGACTGTGTTTAGATTGTAAGAATTTGAATAAAAATCAATGTCAGGAATGTAAAGTTAATGCGCATGAGTTAGCTGCCATTTTTTTGAGTCGCTTACCTTATATTCAAGCTTTATTAGCCAAAGATGTGGTTGCTATTTATGAAGGTGATCCTGCTTCTAAAAGTACAAGTGAAGTTATTCAATGCTATCCGGGTATTAGAGCTATTACCAATTATCGAATTGCACATGAGTTATATAAATTAAATATTCCAGTTATTCCGAGAATAATTACCGAGTTTGCACATTCCGAAACCGGAATTGATATTCATCCCGGCGCACAAATAGGCGAATATTTTGCTATCGACCATGGAACAGGTATTGTAATAGGTGAAACATGTATTATTGGTAATCATGTAAAAATTTATCAAGGTGTAACACTTGGAGCAAAGTCTTTTCCATTAGACGAACAAGGTAATCCTATAAAGGGAATACCTCGCCATCCGATAGTCGAAGATTATGTAGTTATTTATGCCGAAGCCACTATATTAGGACGAGTTACGATAGGGCATCATTCCATAGTTGGAGCTAATCAATGGATAACATCTGACTTACCACCTTACACAAAAACAACTTTAAATCATTGAAATATTGTTTATTAACATTTTTTTGTAATAATTTTATTTTTATATATTGATTTTTTTAGAAAAAATGTTTTACCTTTGCTATCAGTTTAACCAAAATTATTTATTTATGAAAAAATTATTTGCAATTTCTTTAATCGTTTTAGCAGGTGCTGCTATGTTTACAAGTTGTAAGAAAGATGAAACAAAACCAGCTCCTGAAATTACAGTAACCAACAACAAAACTGCTTATACGGTTACTGCTACTGCAGACACAACTATTACATTTAACGTAACCGTTACAGCAGAAGCTGAAATTGACCAATTTACTATTAAAAAAACCGTAGGTTCCACAACTACTTCTTATGGTAATCCTTCTGGTTTTGCTGGTCAAACATCATACACCTACAATTTCCAAGAAGTTTTCCATCCTACGGATACCTATCCTATTTCTTTTACATTTAAAGTAGTTGATAAAGAAGGTCAAGAAGCTTCTATTACTGTTACAGTAAGCAAAGTACAGGGTCAAACAGGTACTCCATTTGGTGCATTTAATAGCTATACTGCCGTACTAATGGGTGGTCAAAACAATGCAACAACAGGTAGTTTCTATGCTTCAGTTGGTAATCATGTTTATACATTATCACAAGCTGCTGCTAATTCTGCTTCAGTAGATTTTGCATATTACTATGGTTCCACAAATTTAGCTACCTTATCAGCTCCTGCTGATCCTCAAATTACATCGGTAGCTAATTTTTCAACTATAGCTAACTGGCAAACTAGAAATAATACATTATTTGTAAAAAATCCTAGTGTTGATTTTGCTAATATATCTACTACAACAGATATTTCAGGTGTTACATTTGGTACTGACCTTAAAGCTAATCAATTATCTGTAGGTGATGTGGTTGCTTTCAAAACAGCTGCTGGTAAAATTGGATTTGTTAAAGTAACTGCTATTACACAAATTAACGGCACTAATTCAGAAGGTACCATTACTATTGATGTGAAAGTACAACAATAATATTTTAAATCTTATTTAAAAAAAACCCGCAAATTTTTGCGGGGTTTTTTGTTTTTATTTGAAATTGATATATATTTGTATAAACCAAATTGAGAGTGTTATGAAAAAAATTTTAGTATTTTTTTTGCTGTATATTCCTATTTTTATTATGGGACAAAATGTACAGCAAGATAACCATAAGTTTAACACAAAAAATCCAACGCAAAAAGTAATCGTAAAAAAGGTGAAGGTAAATGAGAAAAAAACTGTTATTCAGCCTAACTACCCAACCGAAGCATATTTAAAAGCCCATAATGTTCCCGAAGATTTTCCTCGATACAAAGATACTGGTAATCCAAAATTGGACGGTGCACGCTATCACGATGAAAAACAAGCATGGATAAAAAAACATCCAAAAGAATTCGAAAAAATAAAACATTTGAATTTATAACCCTAAAAATGATACGCATATGAAAACAAAAATTATACTAGGGTTCGTTATAATATTTTGCTATTCGTCGTTGTGGGCACAAACATTTTCAAATACAACAGCAACAGCTATTCCAGATAATAATACCAGTGGAGTATATGTTGATATTAATGTGTCTGGAATTTCACCAACGGCAATATTGGAAAACGTAACGTTAAACATTACGCATACATGGGATGCTGATTTGGTGATTTATATTGTTGATCCATTAAATAATGAACATTTGTTATGTAATCAACGAGGAGGTAGTGGCGATAATTTTACCAATACGGTTTTTAGAAACTCTGCCAGTACAAGCATATCACTGGGTTCAGCGCCTTTTACAGGAGCTTTTATCCCTGAAGAAACATTGCCAAGAGGTGTAAATCCGAATGGTACTTGGCGTTTGCATGTAGTCGATTTGGCTTCAGGTGATGCCGGAACTATTAACAATTGGTCTATTACCTTTGTTGCACCTCCATGTCCAACTGTGGGTATTCATACCAGCCCTGCAGGAGTAACTACCATGACATGCCGCGATAGCGTTTATATTTTGCCAAACGACTCTGCTGTTGCTGGTGGGGCTATTTATCCTTCGCTATATTTTCAATTTAATACCGGTGCTAATGGTGCTAAAAATGCCGTTACTATATACGAAAATGGTCAGGTTATTTATCAAGCTGGTTATGGCTTAATGGACCCCAATACCGAATTAACGGTTTATTTCCCTGGTCCGGGTGCAGATCCTAATGCAAATTATACCATTCAAGTTTGCAATCAAGATGGAACTGCTCCTATGCCTTGGGTCGTTTACGATGGCAATGGAACTACCTATGCTTCAGGTACAACACCTACCGGTTGTACCAATTATGGAACCTGGCACCCTGCTGGGATACTTTCTTGGACCATTTCTCCTTCTGCATCTGGGTTATATTATGCTTCATGGGGATTGGCGGGCTTTTGGGCCGATGAATCGGGACCTGGCACTTATACTATAACTTACAACTGGGACAACCAAGGTTCAGGCTCTTATCATTGTTCAGGTTCTGCATCTACGGTAATTACAGTTACCAATCCTTGGAATGCTTCGTGGAATAGTCCGGGTACTATTTGCGCTTCGAATGGAACAATTGCTCTTAATGGATATATAACCGGAAATACAGGTGGCACATTTTCGGGTACGGGTGTAAGCGGAAATAATTTTAACCCAAGTGGCTTGTCGGGTAATGTTAACGTTACATATACGGTTGGGAATAGTAGTGTATGCTATGCTTCACAATCGCAAACAATAAATGTTATTCCACTAGCTACTGCAAATGCAGGTTCAGATGCATCAGTTTGTGCAGGTCAAACCTATACAGTAGGAGGAGCAAGCTATGGTGGGAGTGCTACCGGGTGTACATGGACAACTAGCGGTAGTGGTTCATTTAGTAATGCCAATACAACATCACCAACTTATACACCAAGTGCAGCCGATATTTCAGCCGGTGGTGTTAATCTTACTATTACAACAACAGGTCCTTGTGCAGCAGCTTCGGATGTAATGCACTTAACCATTAATGCATTGCCCAATGCAAACTTCTCGTATGGCTCGGGTTCATTTTGCAAAACAGGAACTAATCCTACTCCAACCGTCAATACACCAGGAGGCACATTTACATCATCACCCGCTGGTTTAAGTATAAATTCTTCGACAGGAACCATCGATTTGGCATCGAGTACCGTTGGTACATATACGGTAACTTATTCTATTGGAGGTGTTTGTCCAAATAGCTCTTCGGCATCGATTACTATTACCAATGGATTTGATGCACAGTTTAGTTATACTGGTCCTTATTGTCAATCGGGATCTAATCCTTTGCCATCGCATACTACAGGTAGCGATGGAACATATACTGCAAGTCCGTCTGGCTTAGTATTTGCTAATGCTAACACAGGCGAGATAAATTTGGCTCTTAGTGCACCAGGAACTTACACAATAACCAATACAATAGCCGCTTCAGGTGGTTGTGCGTCTGCTTCATATTCAAACTCTGTTACTATTGATCAAGCTGCTACGGTCAATGCCGGAAGCGATGCCACTATTTGTTCTAATCAAAATTATCAAATTACAGGAGCAAGTATAGGGGGAAGCGCCTCATCGATTACTTGGACTTCAAATGGAACGGGTTCGCTTATCAACGCAGGTACTTTGACACCAACCTATATTCCAAGTGCATCCGATGCTGCTAATGGCTCTGTAATACTTACTGCTACTACCAACGATCCACCGAATACTTGTCCTTCAGTTAGTGATCAGATGATTATTTATATAAATCAAGCTTCAATTGTTAATGCTGGAAACGACCAAATTATTTGCGAAGGTAGCATAGTTAATATAAATGGTACTATGTCAGGTGGTACTACTTCTGTTTTATGGACTTCGTCTGGAAATGGAACTTTTGCTAATACATCCAGTCTTGTTACAAATTACATTCCTTCGAATAATGATATACAAAATGGTTTTGTATGGTTATATTTAAATGGGAACGATCCCGATGGAGCAGGTCCTTGTAGTGTTGCAAAAGATTCTGTTTACATTCAAATTAATAGAAAAGCAACGGTAAATGCAGGTAATGATATAGAAGGCTGCGCTGGAGAACAAGTTAATATTTCAGCTTCATTGGGTGGAACAGCTTCTACGGTCTTATGGACCACTAGCGGCTCAGGAACATTTACCAATGCAACTATTCCAAATACTTTTTATATCCCATCAGCTAACGATATCGCTTCGGGTTATGTGTATTTAATTGTTACAACGAATGATCCAGATGCAAATGGTCCATGTACTATTGCAAAAGATAGTTTGTTATTAACCATTCATCCATTACCAATTATCAATAATATTCAGACAACACCTGTAACTGATTGTAATGCTCCTAATGGAACTATTACTATTACGGCAAGTAGTTCGCTTACTCCGATAGAGTATTCGATTAACAACGGAACTAATTTCTCTTCAAACAATAGTTATTCAGGATTAAATGCAGGTATTTACAATGTGGTAGTTAGAAATGCAGCAGGATGTACTGCTAGCCAAACTGTTACTATTCAAAATACACAAGGACCACAGATTTTATCTATTGATGCAATGGATCCTTTATGTTATGGACAAACGAATGGACAAATTATTGTTCATGCTACGGGTGCAAATTATTATGTTCTAAATGGCGGAAGCCAAACAACCGACAGTGTGTTTACAAACTTAGCGCCCGGAACTTATAATATTTTAGTATTAGATAATGGAAATTGTCAGGCAACTTCGCAAGTTACACTTACGCAACCATCTGATATTATTGTAAATGATTTTAAACAAAATATTCAATGTTTTGGTGAGCAAAATGGTTCAATAGCTTTAACCGTTCAGGGTGGAACTTCACCATATAGTTACAATTGGAGTAATGGTGCGAATACCGCAAATGTTAATAATTTGGCTGCAGGTATTTATATTGTAACCGTATCGGATGCACATAATTGCTCAAAAGTATTAATCGATTCTATTAGTCAGCCAACTATGATTATAATAAGCTTAACTACTACAGACCCAACTTGCTTTAATACAACCAATGGAAGCATTCAATCAACGGTTTCAGGTGGAACCCCCAATTATGCTTATAGTTGGAGCAACGGTTCTTCGAGTCCTTTCTTGACGAATATCCCTGGAGGTACTTATACACTTACCATCACCGATTCTAATGGTTGTACCAAAACTGCCTCTACAACATTAAATACACCTTCGGCATTGAATGTAGAGCCAAGCATCAATCATATTACCTGTTATGGGTTGCAAAACGGAAGTATATCGTTGAATGTAACAGGTGGCTCTGCTCCTTATGCATATAATTGGAGTAGTGGTCAAACAACTTCGGTTATTACCAATCTCAATGCAGGAACTTATACTGTAACCATAACCGACCAAAATTTATGTAATGGGGTTTATGCTTATACTGTTACTGAACCATCTGAGCTTGTTGTAACTCATAACCAATCAGGTGTATTATGTAATGGTGCAACTACCGGTTACATCAACTTAAGTATAACAGGTGGAACTACTCCTTATTCGTATTTATGGTCAAATGGAGCAACAACAGCCAATATTCAAAATATCGGTGCCGGAACCTATACTTATACTATAAAAGATGCCCATCAGTGTTCACAAACACAAACTGTTACTATCTTAGGTAGTTCTGCTATTGTGCCTACTATAACTTTTGATGCTACTACACAGCAAGCTGAAGTTAATGTTATGGGTGGCACTTCGCCCTATACTTATTTATGGAGTAATGGAATAACAGATACCATTATTACTCTTACAGAAACAGGTTTATATGGTGTAACCATAACCGATGCCATTGGTTGTACGGCTATTGCAAGTTACAACCACGATGTTCCTTTGAAAATTCCTACTTGTATTACTCCCAATGGCGATAAAGTAAACGATGATTTTGAAATTACCAACATTGCAGCTTATCCAAAACTAACCATAAAAATATATAATCGTTGGGGAAATTTACTTTACTCGTTTGATGGAACCGGCTTAGAATATGCATCACCCGATAAACGTTGGAAAGGACAATATAATGGTAAAGACTTGCCGATGGGAGCATATATGTATATTATTGATTTGCATAACGATAAAGAACCTATTACAGGAACGGTATCAATAATTCGATAAAATATTTGGTAATGTTTAAAAAATAATGTTAAATTTGCATAAATTTTAAAACTATGAAAAAGTACTTTGTTTTTTTATCTTTAATGATGATAATGGCACTAGCTTCGAATGCTCAGCAATTGCCTTTATATTCACAATATATGTTTAATAGCTTTTTGCTAAATCCAGGTATTGCAGGTAGTGTTGATTATTTTCCTATTCGAATCACGGCTCGTCAACAATGGGCTGGTATTAAAGGTGCTCCTTCTACCCAAGCAATAAGTGCTCATTATTTAATGGAAGCTCAAAAATTAGGAATAGGCGGTTTTATTTTTAATGATAAATTTGGACCATTAAGCGAAACCGGTATTCAAGTTTCCGGTTCCTATCATTTACCATTAGAAGGAATCAATTCTAAATTAGGCTTGGGTTTAGCATTTAAAGCATTTCAATTTAAATTTGACGAAAGCGACCTGGTTACCATTGATGAAAACGATATGGCTGTAAGTCATGGGAAAATCACAAAGTTTGTCCCCGATGCTGATTTTGGTGCATATTTATACAACGATAAATACTATGTAGGTGTATCTGCCACACAACTTATTCAGTTTAAAATTGATTTAGGCGATAGCAATGCGGTTGATAAAAACAAAATTATTCGCCACTATTATTCTTTAGCCGGTTATCGTTTTTCGTTAAGCGAAGATTTTGAACTTGAACCTTCTTTGCTTTTTAAAGGAACCTTCCAAAGTCCATGGCAGGTGGATATTAATGCAAAAGCTATTTACAGAAGTATGTATTGGTTTGGCCTGTCGTACCGTTCAAGTAAGGATTTGGTTGCGATGTTAGGCCTTAAAGTTAAGAAGTTTTATATCGGATATGCTTTTGATTATACTTTTACCAGTATTAAAAACTATAGCAACGGAAGTCATGAAATTCTTATAGGATTTAATGTGTTCGAAGGTAAAAATAAAGGCTCAAGCTTGCTTTAATCTTTTAAAGAAAATTATTATGAAAATTTTGTCCGCCATTTTAGTGGGGTTGATGTTTATTTCAATCCATTTAACTGCTGCTACCGTAACAAGTAATGCCGTAACAGGGAATTGGAATTCTGCATCTACATGGGTAGGGGGAGTTGTCCCTTCATCGAGCGACTCGGTTGTTATTGTAAACGGTGCTACTATTACACTAAATGTCAATGCAACCGTTTACAAACTGAAAATAAACACCGGAGGGACGTTAAGTCTTTCTTCCTTTACATTAACGTTAAATGGTAATGGTGGGTTAGGTGGAAATTTAGAAATATATGGAACGCTAAACGGAAATTCCGGCATCATTCAATTGACAGGTGACTTTACTCTTTCCGGCACATTTAACTATGCTACCAGTACAGTTGTTTTTAATGGAAACGATGCTCAGCGAATGCTGGGAAACGCACCCACTTTTTATCATTTACGTTCAACCAATACAAATAATACAGTCGGAAAAGGTGTTAGCCTGCATCAGACGAATACTACCATAAAAGGAAATTTTATTGCCGATGGTGTTTTTAACCGTAATTCGCAGAGCTTCCCAAGTGCTACTGTTACGTTTGATGGAATTGATAGTTTAAAAGGATCTTATAGTTTTTATCTTAACCATGTAGTAATTAATGCGGGTGCTACTGTTTACGGTGGATATAAGACTGTTTATTTATATGGTAATTGGACATCAAATGGAAATTTTGTTTGTAATAATAGTTCTATTATTATTAAATATGATACCTATAGCTCATGCCAGCCTAACAATCAAACCATATTTGTCGCTAATCCATCTACCAATCCATTTTGGAACTTAACCTGCGATAAAACTTCGGGTAAAGTGTTGCAATTAGACGGAACTAATAACCCCAATGGGAATATTTATGTATTGAATAATTTTTCTGTTAATAATGGAACTTACGATGTAAATGGAGCTCATCGTTTATATGTAGCCAAAGATTTTACGTGTAGCGGTACAGGAATTTTTATAGCAAGCACCGGTAGGGTTCTTATGAATGGTAGCAATGTTACTACACCTCAATTATTAAGCCCCGGTAATAATTCGCTTTATAAGCTTACTATCGACAATTCGGGAGCAGGAGTGAAATTGGGTTCAAATGTAACATTAACATATGAACTGAATCTATCTAATGGAATTTTATATACACGAAATGGTAGTAATAGTTATGAATTATATTTGTCGAATAACGATATTGCTACGTCGCTTACGGCATATTCGGCAACTAGTTACATAGCAGGAACTTTAAAGAGAGCTGTTTCAAATGCTAATTATGTTTTCCCGGTAGGTGTTTCAAATAGTATTCTCAAAAAATATCGCCCTTTGACGCTGAATTTAACCAATGCTACAGGAACCACTTGGATATTAGTAAATGAAGATAGTATTGCCAATAGCGGTACTTATTATGCTTCGTATTGGACAAAAATTCAGCCCGATGCAGGTAATCCAACAGGTTCAGTTCAGTTTAATTATAATTTGAGTCAGGATTTTCAAAGTGGAATGCAAGAATGTATGATTTCGGTTATAAGAGGAACTATTCCGCCTAACCCTTCGTGGAATTATGTGCTTACTACAACTACACCAGCAAGTAGTGGAACTATAACTGCTACCTTACCCGCTACTTATGCTCCATATGCATATATACTTGGTGAACCTGTTCCTATGGCTACTAATCCAACTATTTGCGATGGCAATGCGGCTACCATAAACATTACTTCTCCAACAGGATATGGTAATTTTTATTGGTACAACACCTCATCGGGAGGAACTTCGTTCAATACCGGAACTTCATATACAACACCTACCTTATATGATACCACGACCTATTATGTGGCTTTTTTCAATCCCCAGTGTACAGGGCATCGTTACGAAGCTACTGTAAATGTAAATGATATTCCATCATCGAATTTCTTAGTATCTAATCCTGTATGTAATGGCAATAGCGGAACCGTTTCATACAACGCAACACCTATTAGCGGGTCAAATTATACATGGAATTTTGGAGGAGCTACTGCAATTCCCGGCACGGGCGAAGGTCCTCACACCATAACCGGAACAGCAGGTCAAACCTATACTATAAGTTTGCAGGTTTCGGCAAATGGTTGCACCTCTTCAACTACCACTCAAACCATTACTTTCCCAACTGCCATAACTGCAAGTATAACTAAAACCGATGCTGCTTGTGGTAATAATAATGGTAGTGCAACCGTAAATATTTCCGGAGGTATAACACCTTATCAGGTTCAATGGAACAATGGACAAACCACTACTACTATAAATAATTTATCCGCAGGAAGCTATACGGTTACTATTACCGATAATTTTGGATGCACGCAAGTTTTATCTACTACCATAAGTAATATTGGAGCTCCTTCGGTAACTGCTAATGTTATAAATAACGTTTCTTGCAATGGTTTACATAATGGTAAAGCTGCATTTACTGCTACTGGAACAGGAAACTTAAATTATAGCTGGTCGAATGGTGTAAGTGGCAGTGGAACCAATAATGTAGTATCTATTATTGATACGCTTAGTGCAGGCACTTATTTTATTACGGTTACCGACCAAAATAATTGCCAAACTGTTAGCTCAGTTACAGTAACCGAACCTGCTGTGCTCAATCCTCTTTACAATGCTGTAAATGTTACGTGCTATGGATTAACTAACGGTTCTATTACGATGCAAGTTACAGGAGGTACGCCTAACTATAGCTATTCGTGGGCTCATGGCTCTACACAAGCTATACAAACAATGTTAGCAGCTGGAACTTATACCGTAACTGTTACTGATTCGCATCAATGTACAGCTATTCAAAATATTACCATAACGCAGCCCGATAGTTTGGTTATTAATGCTACAACGGTTGAAATATCTTGCTTTGGAACAAATGATGGCGTTATACAAACTCAAGTTACAGGAGGTACTGCTCCATATAATTATCAATGGAGTAACGGAAGCAATGCCGCCACTTTAACCAACCTTGCAGCAGGAACTTATGTGTTGAACTTAACAGATGCTAATGGTTGCAATGCAGGTGCTTCAGTTACACTCACTCAGCCTCAGCCATTGGACGTACAAATTCAATCGTTTCCTGTTTCTTGTGCTGGATATAACGATGGCAGTATTTTAACTTCTGTTTCTGGTGGTACATCGCCATATACGTATTTGTGGAGTAATGGTAATACTAATGCAAATTTAATGGCATCATCAGCAGGTAATTACGAAGTTACAATTACCGACGATCATGGTTGTACGGCTGTCGCAAGCGAAGCAATTTCAGAACCTTTGCCGCTCATTGTAACCCTAAGTTCTAATTCCATTTCGTGCAATGGTGCTAATAATGGTTCTGTTATTGCCAATATTCAAGGAGGTGTGAGTCCTTATTCTATTATATGGAACAATGGCTCTTCTAGCAATCCTTTGGAAAATTTACCTGGTGGAGTTTATGAAGTAACAGTAACAGATGCAAATTCGTGTAGCAATGTTCAAAGTGCTACGGTGAGTGAACCCCAGGCCTTAATGGCAAACTATCAAATTACGCATATTAGCTGTTATGGTCAGCAAAATGGTAGCATCGAAATAAATATTACTGGAGGCACACAGCCTTATCATTACGAATGGAGCAATCAAAGCCAATCGCAAAATATTTACAATTTGTCGCAAGGCATGTATGCTGTTACCATTACCGACGATAATAGTTGTTCCATTGTGCAATCATATACCATTATAGAACCTGCAGCATTATCTGTATCGGCTGATTATACTCACTATTTATGTAATTATAATCATGACGGATATATCAATTTAACAGTTACAGGTGGAACACCCGCTTATTCTTATTTTTGGAGCAATGGAGCTGCCAATGCACCGACACAAGGTCATTTATCGGGTGGAAACTATGTAGTAACCATTACAGATGCTAATTTGTGTAGCGTTATTGATACATTTGCTATTGTTTCAAGTGCTTTTGCTGCAGTTAATATTTTATATAATCCAACAACCCACATGGCTAATGTTCAGATAGATGGAGGAGTTGCACCATATAGTTATGTGTGGTCAAATAATAGCACAGATAGTTTATTGCACATAACGCAGTCGGGGCATTACAGTGTAACTGTTACTGATTTAGCGGGATGTACAGCTATTGCCGAAAGTGATATCAATGCTGATTTTATCATACCTTCATTGTTTACACCTAATAACGACAATAAAAACGACCGTTTCGAGATAAAGGGCATAGAGGCTTTTTCGCAAGTTAAAATTGAAATATATAATCGTTGGAGCGATAAGTTATTTGAATTTGAAGGTAATGGTATCGATTATTTAGATGCAAGTAAACAATGGGACGGTACATATAAAGGTAAAGATTTACCAATGGGTACTTATTTATACATTATTAATGTTTTTAATGGCGAAGAGCCTTATACTGGAACTGTTTCAATAGTACGTTAAAAAATAATGAAAGCAATTCAATTACAATCTGTTATTACTTGTCCCTATTGTGGCTTTCAAAAAGAAGAAAGCATGCCCGAAGATTCATGTCAATTTTTTTATCAATGCACCCATTGTAATAAAATAATCAAACCGAAAGAAGGCGATTGTTGTGTATTTTGCTCTTATGGTACTGTTAAGTGTCCACCCATGCAAAACATTGGGCATTGTTGCTAATATTTGAGAAGAAACCCAGATTATGCATTAAAAAAAAAAGTAATCGATAAAGTGCTTGTAATCAATTCCAAAAATTGGAATTGAAACAATCACTAAATCGGGGTTATCACAACTAAATCAAGTAGTTCGGCTCGTAATTCGCCTCCTCTTGATTAATTTTGGATAAACTTTTTCAAACCATCAATACCAGCTTCAATTTCATTTAATTCTCTTGCAGCATTAAAACGGACAAAATTTTTTCCATTGGGTGAGAAATGGATTCCTGGAATAATAGCAACTTTTTGTTGTTCGTAGAGGTCTATGGCAAATCTAAATCCATCATCATACGGAGAGGGGAGTTTTGCCCAAATAAAATACCCTCCATCAATAGGCGGAATTTCAAATCCTAATTCTTTAAGGGCTTGATGAAGTTTATCAAATGAAGTTTTAAGTTTTTCTCTTAATTCTACTACATAATTATTAACAATGCCAGCTTTTAGTATATATTCGATTAAAGCTGTTTGCATTGGGTTGGCAACGCAAAGACCTGTATAATCATGCAAGGAACGAATATGCTTCATGTGTTTGGCGTTGCAAATAAAATAACCTACACGCCATCCTGTAATGGAAAACAGTTTTGAGAAGCTATTAACATAAAATATCCATGGATTATTTGTGTCAATAGGGATATAAGGTGGCTCGTTGAAATAAAGTTCGCGATAAACAGCATCGATAATAATATAAAATTGATATTTTTGCGACAAGGCAATAATCGTTTCAATATCACTTTTGCTGAATATCTTTCCGTATGGGTTGCCGGGTGTGTTTACAAAAACTAAATGAATGCGATGTTGAACAATATCCTGTTCAAATTGCTTAAAATCAATCTTATTATCATGAAGGTTATACGGGAAAAAGTGGTCGTTAAAATATCGCGGTAAATTATTGTACGATTCGTAAACAGGATCGAACCCAAGTACATTTAGAGTCCCGATTTTTTGTTTCAAATATAAATAAATAAGTGTAATGGCTTCGGTTGCCCCTTGTACAATTAATAAATGTTCACGTTGAACCGCATACGACTGATAATGTTCGCACAGTTTATCGAGTAGTTGGAAATTACCCACTCCTGGGGCATATTGATGAATCTTAGGGTTTAATGCTACATTGCTAAGGCTTTCCATTAGTTGCTGAGGTGGAGCAAAACCCGGAATTCCTTGAGCTAAATTGATACCACCAAATTGCTTAACCTTATTACTAAAAAAGCTAATAAGCGATCCTTCGGGTAATACGTATTTCATTATCTAATGCTTTAACCTAATGATTGATTACCTAATAATTGTTTCGCTTTATCGGCAATATCTTTATTGTTGGCTTTTCCAGCAAGTTTTTTAGAAGCAATGCTCATTACCTTACCTAAATCTGCAAGGTTTTGAGCGCCAACTTCAGCCATTATTGTTTTAATTTCATTTTCTAATTCTACATTGCTTAGAGCTTGAGGCATATACAATGCAATGTATTTAGCTTCGTTGAGCTCTTTTTCGGCTAATTCCATCCGATTATTAGCTTTATACATTTCGGCAGAATCAATGCGTTGTTTGTATTGTTTTTGAATAATTTGAATTTCTTTTTCATCTGTAAGTTCATGTTCGCTATTTTCAGTTTTTGCTAAAAGAAAAGCCGATTTTAAAGCACGAAGTGCTTCTAGTTTATCACGTTCTTTAGCCAACATGGCTTTTTTTATGTCTTCATTGATAATTTCAGAATATTTTCCCATAGTGTATATTTTTTTTGTAAAATTATAAAATCGTTTTCAATTATATTCTTGCCAAGGTTAAAAAAATAACATGTATAACAACTGTTAACCCAATCCAAAATATTCTAACTTTTTCGCCCTTGTATTTAAAAAATCTATATTCTAGTGCAGATTTATGACAACTGGTTAAACACTCTCCACATAAGGTACAACTTATAGTAGTCTTGTGTTTAAAGATAGACTTTTGTGTTAAAGCTAAATATTTACAATGATTAGTACAAACCATGCATTTATCGCAGCTATTATTGATTCTAATTTTAATAGGATAAATGAACGAAAAAGTATTTACTAAATAATTAATAGGGCACCAATAGCTACAGTGCATCATAGTTTTCTTTTTTGAAGAGAAGTAAAAAGAAATAATAAGTCCTATTAAGCCAAAAGCAATGCCCAATATGGTAGCCATTAAATTAGAGACTTTTAATAGACGTAATATGATTACAGCTAAAATAAAAAGAACAAAAAATGAAAATTTAAGATTCCAAATAAGTTGAATATTATTTTTTCTTTTTCCGTGCGCCATAAAATTATCGATAGCTCCAAAATAGCACAATTGTGAACACCAAGCTGGACCACTTATTAAAACAGTTGATAAAAATAAAATAGGCATAAAACCTATTTCACCCCTTAGAACAGGTCCACCAATAATAATGGCCGGTACTGGAAGATGAAGTTTTCCTGTCATTAAAAAACGCTGGTCAATTAATATGCCCAAAAACAATTGTGCAAAAAAGACGATAGAAAAAACAGACCATGCTAAAGTTCTGAATTTAGTTTGTTGCTTTATCATCTGATTGAATAGAAATCCTCCATAAATAGCTAAAATAAAAATTTCAATCCACCCACTCATAGGAAAAAAACGTTCTATCAATAAAAGCGATTGACCTTTTATAGTTACGTATTTATAAATAGGTATTAGAAAAGCTAAAATAAAAAAAGATACTACAAAGGTTTTATGGTTTAAAAAAGATTTCATATATAAAATTTGAGGCTGTCTCAAAAGATTATTGTTTTGCATTTCTGTTTAAATATTAATAATATTATTTATTGATAATTAGATTGTTGTAATTTTGAGAATATCGAAAACCATTCAAAATTCTTACTTTTGAGACAGCCTCATCATGTATTGTTTATATCGGTTTGTGACTTGGTGTTGTGACGGATTTTTAGCATCCCGATACTTCGGGATGCAATCGAAGAACTGCACTTGAAACTACACAAAACTGTCATACAAACCAATGCACCCGCTATTACGCCAAACCGCTGTTATGTGCTGTTTTCTTTTTGGAAATAGGTTATGAAAAAATGTAAAATTCATATATTTATTTCTTTAACTAGAAATTCTTTGTGATAGTTTTTCTGCAAGTATTTTATATATTGAAATTGGGTCAGAGAAGGAAGAATAATATTCATATAGTAATTTTAAGGTTTTCTTCTCTGGAAATAATGTTAAGATTATTTCATTGAAAATTTTATCATTGTTTAAAAGTTTTCTAAACACAAGTGGTTTTAAATCTTTAATTTCTTCAAAGGTTTTTTGAGCGTCTAAATCAAAATTTATTTCTGGCAACTCAGGAATTTCTTTTTTCCACTTCACAAGATACTCTAAAATTTCTTCCCAAACGTCTGCATAACCCAAATATTCAAAAAGAGTTTTACCATAAAAGATTTGAGTTTCTACATTGTAGTCCTTTGTCATTTTTTCTAATTCAGTTTCATAAAAATTTTTGTTTTTCACCAAATTGGGGTCAATGAAATAAAAAATTCCGATTAATTCTTCTTCTGAATAATTTAAAAGCATTATATCTAGCTTCTTTTCAAAGTTTAAAATTTGACCACGCTTTTTGGTTGAGTCGTGGTCGTCTCTTACTTTTTGTTCAATGAAATAAATTTTTCTGTCCTTGCAAAAACATTGATCAATATTGAGAACATCACCTTCGCTATTAGTAAATCTTTTTGGTAAAATTTCGCAACCTTTTAATCGTAAATATTCTTCAATGACGCGTTCAAACGCATCACCAAAACGGATCTCGTGAGATTGTAAAAGGTTTTGTAAAATTTTTGCTTTAGGTTTAGTAGGTCTAAATAAACCAATATATCGTGAAGGTGAACTTGCAATTTTTTCTAGCAAATCCGCTTTTGATTTCTCAAAAATTGTTTCATTAAAAATTTGTTTAAACTGATTGTATCTCATTATTGCCATAAATTAAAAAATTTTCTTCAGTCTTGTGAACTATATTATTTTCAAATGGGATTTCATTATAACCGGACGAACTTGATTTTAGAAATTTATTTTCATAATCGTGACGAAGTTGGTCAATGCTTATAAATTGGTTCCCTCTTTTTATATACCAAAATGTCCAACCATTATGATTTTCTTTCTTTAAAATTTTTGCGCTGATTTTATGAATAGAACCAACGATTTCTCCATCTAATAGAATGGACGCGTCTGCTTGGACTTGTGCTCTATATTTCTCATCTTTCGAATATAAATACTCTCCAATTTTTATGTATCCTTTTTCAATTAGATTTCCAAAAGGGACCTTAGGCTTTCTTTTTTCGATTCTGTACTCAAGCAAAGGTATGCTTAGTGGTATAATTTTTTCAACTCTTTCTGTTCCAATTTTGACATAAAATTCTTCACGGTCAAAAGCTATAAAATTCCTACCTAATCGTTTAGCCACGGCAGCAGTAGTTCCACTACCTGAAAAAGGGTCTAATACAATATCACCTGGGTTAGAAGTAGAAAGTATTATTCGGAAAAGTAGCTCAGCAGGTTTTTGAGTAGAATGGGCTTTTTGCCCATTTACTTTGATTCTCTCATCTCCTTGACAAATCGGAATCAACCAGTCGCTACGCATTTGCAAATCATCATTGATTACTTTCATAGAATGATAATGAAAAGTGTAATTAGATTCCTTTGATTTTGTTGCCCAAATTAACGTTTCGTGTGCATTATTAAATCTTGTACCTTTAAAGTTAGGCATTGGATTAGTCTTAATCCAGATAATATCATTGAGTATCCAAAAACCAATATTTTGAAGAATTGTACCTACTCTAAAAATATTATGATAAGTTCCGATAACCCAAATGCTACCTGATTTTTTTAAAACACGGTGGCATTCTTTTAGCCATAGGTTAGTAAATTTGTCATACTCTTCTTTTGATTCAAATTTATCCCATGCATCATTTACAGCATCAACTTTTGTTTGATTGGGACGAAAAAGTTCACCATTCAACTGTAAATTATATGGGGGATCAGCAAAAATCAAATCTATTGAATTGTCAGGTATTTTTTTTAGCAACTCAATGCAGTCCCCCTGATGGATTTTATTGATGTCTAATGTGCCAAGTTTTGTCATTTTATTTTTTTTTTTTTCAAATTTAGTAAATTTTTTACAATTTATTAACACGTTTAAATTTCTTTTTAATAGTCATACCTTATTTATATATACCACAAAAATGATGTTTTTATTATTATTAAAAAAAGAATAAGTTTTTAGAATCAATAAAATTATTTTATGCTGTAAAACAAAGTTCGAACTGATAAATATCATATTTGAGCCTTTTTGACCTCCTTACTTTTATCATAATCAAAAAATTAAAAAACAAAAATTAGTGTTAAATAAATAACAGTGTTAATTTACTAACAAAAAAAAATAGGAGGTAAAAACAATGACAGAAGTTCAAGGAATTCTTGAAAAAGTAACAGCCAAGTACGGAAAAGAGCGTACAGCTTTAATGCCGGCTTTACAGGCGATTGTAAGCGAAAAACGTTATCTTTCTGACGAAGACATCGTTGAAGTAGCTAAAACATTCGATTTATCAGCTGCTGAAGTTTATGGTACAGCAACATTTTACACCTTTTTAGATACGGTACCTCGTGGTAAGTACGTTATTCGCGTGTGTAAAACTATTGCTTGTCATATGTCAGGTAAAGACGAAATTATTGAGGCTTTACAAAATATGTTGAAAATTAAAGTTGGCGAAACAACTGTTGATAAGAAGTTTAGTCTTTTAACAGCTAATTGCTTAGGATGGTGCCATAAAGGACCTGTTATGCTCGTCAATGACGAAGTATATCCTGAGTTAACCGTTCAAAAGGCTATTGAAATTATTCAGTCTTATCAGCAAAAATAAATGGTGTAACTAAAAAATTATGAACAATGGAAAATAAACTTTTAAAGAAAGTAGATTTAATTTTCTGCAAAACTTGTCAAGACGACATTGAAGTTGTTAAAAAAGCTATTACCCGTCATCCGGATGAAATCATCAACGATTTAATCGATTCTGGATTAAAAGGACGTGGTGGCGCTGGTTTCCCAACAGGTTTAAAATGGAAATTTACCAAAAATCAAGATTCAGCAGTAAAATATGTTGTATGTAATGCTGATGAAGGCGAACCCGGAACATTTAAAGATAGAGAAATTCTCGATACAGTAGCTACCAAAGTATTTGCAGGTATGGCTATTTGCGGTTACTGCATCGGTGCTAAAGAAGGTTACATGTATCTTCGTGGTGAATACAACTTCTTGTTGAAAAAGTTAAATGCATCATTAGATGAGTTCAATGCTAAAATTAAAGCTGCCGGTCTTGATTTTCACATTCAATTACGCAGTGGTAGCGGTGCTTATATTTGTGGTGAAGAAAGCGCTTTATTCGAAAGCCTAGAAGGTAAACGCGGTGAACCCCGCAATAAACCTCCTTATCCAACTGTTGCGGGCTTTATGGGCAAACCAACCGTTATTAATAATGTAGAAACATTTGTTTATACTGCAATGATTAATCATTTCGGTGTTGCAAAATTTAAAGAATTAGGTACAACCGATTCACGTGGTTCAAAAGTATTCTCAATTTCCGGTGACACTCCTAAAGCAGGTATCTACGAACTTGAGTTAGGTATGTCGGTGGACGAATTTGTTAAAGAATTTGGCGATGGTGATACCAAAGCTGTACAAGTAGGTGGTGCTTCGGGACATTGTGTTCCTCGCAAAAAATTCAACGATACCATTATCGGTTTTGAAGGAATTCCTACCGGCGGTTCAATGATGTTATTCAACAGCAGCCGTTCTATGTACAATGTATTAAAAGATTATCTGGAATTCTTTACAGAAGAATCATGTGGTCAATGTACACCTTGCAGAGTTGGTTGTCAACAACTTTTAAAAGGCATCGAAGCTGTAAAACGCGGCGAACGCCCTGCTTCATACCTTGAAGAATTGAAAAAATTAGCACTCAGCATGAAAGTTGCAGCAAAATGCGGTTTGGGTCAATCGGTGGCTAATCCTTTCATTTCTATCATCGACAATTTTAAAGAAGAAATTATTTACTAATTAAAAATAATAGGAGAGAAAGTCATGAGTAACTACATGGTTAACCTTAAAATAAACAACATTCCGGTATCTGTTCCAGAAGGAACAACCATCTTGGAAGCCGCCAAGAAATTAAATTTTAGAATTCCTACTTTATGCTACCACGAAGACTTAAGCGTTGCAGGTAACTGTCGCGTTTGCGTTGTTGAACAACAGGGCGCTCGTTTATTGCAAGCAGCTTGTGCCGCTCCGGTTGCTGAAGGTATGGAAATTTTAACCAATAGCAACAAAGTACGTCAGGCACGTAAGCATGTTATTGAATTATTGCTTTCTGAACACCGTGCTGATTGTACAGAATGCTACAAAAATGGTAATTGCGAATTACAAGATTTAGCACATGAATATGGCGTTAATCAACACATGTTCATTGATTTGAATCGTAAGAAAAACTACACCATCGATCGTAGTTCACCTTCCATCATTAAAGACGACAGCCGTTGCATTCGTTGCCAACGTTGTGTTCGTACCTGCGAAGAATTGCAAGGTGTTTCTGCTTTAGCCGTTGCATATAAAGGCGATCATCAAAAAATTTCTACTTTCTTCGAACATCCTATGTTTGAAGTTGTTTGTACCAATTGCGGTCAATGTATCAACCGCTGTCCGACCGGTGCTTTAATCGAAAAAACATATATCGATGAAGTTTGGGATGCTATTAACGATCCTACAAAACATGTTGTAGTTCAAACAGCTCCTGCAGTTCGTATCGGTTTAGGTGAAATATTGGGTTATGAACCCGGCGAACGTGTTACCGGTAAAATGGTTACTGCTTTAAAATTGTTAGGTTTCGATTCTGTTCTCGATACCGACTTTACAGCTGACTTAACCATTATGGAAGAAGGTACCGAATTGTTAACCCGTTTGAAAAAAGCATTGGTTGACAAAGAACAAGTTGCATTACCCATGATGACATCTTGCTCACCCGGTTGGATAAAATTCCAGGAACATTTATTCCCCAATTTATTGGATAACCTTTCAACTTGCAAATCGCCACAACAAATGTTTGGTGCATTAGCAAAAACCTATTATGCTCAAAAGAAAGGATTAAATGGTAAGGATGTGGTTTCTGTTTCTATAATGCCTTGTACAGCTAAGAAATTTGAAGCAGGTCGTCCCGAAATGCGTTCAAGTGGTTTCCAAGATGTTGATTACGTTTTAACTACCCGCGAATTGGGAATGATGATTAAACAAGCTGGTATCGATT
Source organism: Bacteroidales bacterium (assembly GCA_013314715.1). Taxonomy (NCBI): domain Bacteria; kingdom Pseudomonadati; phylum Bacteroidota; class Bacteroidia; order Bacteroidales; species Bacteroidales bacterium. Next base: position 36,065 of record JABUFC010000001.1, read on the forward strand.
TTATGCGTTTACCCGATAGTCATTACGATAGCATTATGGGTGAATCAACTGGTGCTGCTGTAATTTTTGGTGCTACGGGTGGTGTAATGGAAGCAGCGCTTCGTACTGCATACGAAATTGTAACAGGACGTCCTGTACCATTCCAAAATTTAAATATTACCCCAGTTCGTGGTATGGAAGGTGTTCGCGAAGCATCTATTAAGATAGAAGGTTGTGTGCCCGAATGGAGTTTCTTAGAAGGTGCTGTTTTAAAAGTAGCTATTGCTCACGGATTGGCAAATGCAAAGAAATTGATGAAAGCTGTTAGCGATGGTACTGTTTCGTATCACTTTATTGAAGTAATGGCTTGTCCTGGTGGATGCTTAGGTGGTGGTGGACAGCCTATACCTACCAATAAAGAAATACGTCAAAAACGTGCAGAAGCTATTTATGCCGAAGACGAAGGTATGCCATTACGTAAATCACATGAAAACCCAGAAGTTCAACTTATTTATCAAGACTTCTTAGGTAAACCACTCGGACATAAATCGCACGATTTGTTGCATACTCATTACAAACCCAGAAAACGTTACTAAAATTAGTATTTTTATAAAAAGGGCTGCTCATATAAATGGGCAGCTTTTTTTATTTTATCAATAAGAGTGTTAGGTCTATTATATATAACAAATTGATTTATAATATTATTTGGGTGTTTTATGATTTATATTTGATAACTCCATGCACCTTTTTCTTTAACAATGTAAATGGAAATATTCGTGTCTTTTAACTTTTTTTTCCAAAAGTTTATTTTCTTTTGAGAACAAGAACTATCAATAATAATTTGCTTGGTATAAACATATTTTAATAGTTTTTGAATGTCTACTTTAGCTTCTTTTTGTAGTATAATAGCATCAACCTTTATGGTTGAATTAAATTTATTTTTAAAAAAGAAATCGTCATTGATAACTAAAATTTTATATCCATAAAAATTAAAAAAATGCTTTTTTGTGAAAATATTCGGATTATCGATTGTTGTTAGATTAGTAAATAAAAAAGTGGGTGTTAGTTGATGAAATGGCAATATTTTTTCTTGCTCTAATCCCATGCTTATCCAGTGATTTTGGAGAAAAATATGTATATTTTTTTCTTTATATAATTCGGCAAATAATACATTTTTGGTCCCATTGATAAAATTTAGTGTAGAAACCTGATTGATATTATATACATAAATATTTTTTTGCTGCAGTTGAATGAATTTATTATAGAAAGCTATTAATGAAAAAATGAAAATGGTAAATAATAAATATTTTAAATAATGAATTTTTTTTTGAATTAAATAAACCGTTAGAAATAAGAGAATTAAATATAAGAGAATAAGCTGAATTTCGTTAACATAAATGTTTGTAATTGTAGCTATCGGTAATTTTTCAATAAATTGTGTGAATCCATTCATAAAAAGAATGAGGTATTTCAAGCAAACATTAAAGATTATTGAAATAAATGGTATATTGTAAAATATTAAATTTAGTATAGTTAAGTATATTACAAACGATGTTATAGGAACGAGTACTATACCCGACAAAAGAAAATATGTAGGGAATTGATGAAAATAATAAAGGGATAAAGGAGTTGTAACAATTTGTGCGGCTATGGTAACACTTATTAAATCCCAAATAAATTGAATTATTTGATTTTCGGAATGAAACCAAGCTCGAATTTTAGGTTGAAAATAAACAATCCCAATTACTGCAATATATGATAATTGAAATCCTAAATCGAATAATAAAAACGGATTTATGCATAATATAAAAAAGGCAGAAGCTGCTAAAATATTGTAAATATTTGTGTGTCGATTCAATTGTTTTCCTATTGCAACAAAACTAAACATAGTTGTTGCTCTAACAACGGATGGTGATAATCCTGTAATAAAGGCATAAAACCATAAGAAAATAATAATAAGAAATAATTTAACCCATTTTTGCCATGAATTTTTTTTTAGAAAAAATAATATGTATTGAATAATTAAGTAAATAACACCAACATGTAAGCCACTAACCGCTAATATGTGAGTAGCTCCGGCAGCTACATACGATTGTTTAATTTCACTATCAATTTCGTTTTTATACCCAAGAGTGATGGCCGAAGCAATAGCACTTACTTGATTTGGTAAATTTAAGTCGTTAAAAATTGCTAATACTTTATTTCGGATATGTTCTGCAAATCTTATTATAGAAAAATTATGTTCCGATGAAATTTTTATCCAATCGTTTGATTTTAAAAAAGCGGATTGAGCAATAAAATGAAAGGCTAAATATGATTGATAATCAAATTCGTTCGGATTACCTTTGTTTTTAATAGAATCTAAATTAGGTTTAAATGCTATAATGTCGCCAATATATAATTTATTAGCATTGCTATCGATATTGATATATAAAATACAATTTCCTTTTGATGGTTTCCATTGATTTTGAATTTTTATACCTTGAATGTCAATATTAAGTTTTAAAAAATTTGCTTTTTTCTCGGGAGTATTTTTAATAACACCAATAGCAATGCTATTTTTAGATTTATTTTCTTTAAATTGATATTGAGGGTATTGTATGCTGGATAAAGTATATGAGCTTATAATTAAAAATATATAAAGTAAAAATCCCCAAAGAATATTATTGAATTGTTTATAGGTTTTACTGTTAATGAAATGAAGTATAATAATTCCACAAAATAAGGTAATTAAAAGAATTTCTAAAATTTGAATATTTAAATAAAATGGAAAAATTCGAAATGCAAATATTCCAATAATAAATGGAACGATAAGGCGAATAAAGGGATACTCGGCAAAGGGATAATTTTTTTTTAAAAACATAGATCATTATGGTGCTAATTTTCTATAGCCACTTCGTTCAATATTTGATTGATGTTGGGCTCTATCGTACATATAAAATACAAATTCGCAGCTATCAATATTAGTAGGCAAATTAAAGTCCATATTAACTTTTAATGTACATTGCAGAACTTTATTTATTCCTTGAGGTTGTATATATTTAGTTCTAAAGTAAAATGGAGTTTGAAGGGGAATTAAAACTTGCTGATTTTGAACTCGTTTATATAAATCAATGTAAATATTGTAATAATATTTTGAACCGGGATTAAAGGGAGCTAGTGTATCAGATGCTTGAAAACCAATGTCACCATCGCCATCAATGAGTGTAAAAATGAGCGTAGCTCTACGAATTTGGTTCCCAAGTTCATCTAATGTGTCTTTTATAGGAACATCAATAAATTTTATTTGTGGAATTTCAGAAACTTTTTCTGGTTTACGGCAAGCAGTGATTAAAAAAAATACCGAAAATAATATTGTTAAAATTCTGATAATCATATTATTTTTTTCTAAAATAAATTTCCATTGGACAACCTTCAAAGTTAAATTTTTCTCGAATACTATTTTCAATAAAACGTTTATAGGGTTCACGAATATATTGAGGTAAGTTACAATAAAGTGATATAGATGGGTAGGGGGTGGGTAGTTGGGTTACATATTTAATTTTTATATATTTACCTTTATAAGCAGGTGGTGGAGTTTTTTCTACTAATTCTAAAATAAATTCGTTGAGTTGGTGAGTACTAATTTTACGTTTACGGTTTTCGTATACTTCGATCGCTTTTTCAAGAATTTGGTGAATACGTTGTTTCTCTATTACAGAAGTAAAAATAATTGGAACATTGGTAAATGGGGCTATACGTTTAAGAATATGGTCGGTAAATTCTTTATGGGTATGATTATTTTTTTCTATTAAGTCCCATTTATTTACAACTAAGACAATACCTTTATGATTTCGTTCGATAAGACTAAAAATGTTCATGTCTTGAGCTTGAATTCCTTCTTGGGCATCGATAAGTAATATGCATACATCAGAATATTCAATTGTTCTAATGGTACGCATAACGGAATAAAATTCGAGATTATCGGTTACCTTTTGTTTTTTTCTTAATCCTGCAGTGTCAATAAGATAAAAGTTCATACCATACTTATTGTACTTTGTGTAAATAGCATCGCGAGTAGTTCCGGCAATAGGTGTAACGATGTGTCTTTCTTCGCCCATCAATACATTTAATAGCGAAGATTTGCCAACATTGGGTCTGCCAACAATAGCAATTTTAGGTAAGTCTTCTACTATCGATTCGTTATGATCTTGAGGTAGAAGTTCCATTACTTTATCTAATAAATCGCCGGTACCACTGCCTGTAATAGCCGAAACAGGATAAACTTCGCCTAAACCTAAGCTATAATAGACGTGAGTGTCGTATATTTTATCGTAAGTATCTATTTTATTTGCAACTAATAATATTTTTTTATTCGATTTACGAAGTATTTCTGCCACAGCCCAATCTAAATCGGTAATATCATTGGTGCCATCTACTAAAAATAAAACAACATCGGCTTCGTTTAGGGCAATATGGACTTGTTTGCGTATTTCTTTTTCAAAAACATCGTCGGAATTTATTATGTAACCGCCTGTATCTATAAGTGTAAATGTTTTTCCATTCCATTCGCAAGTTCCATAATGACGATCACGTGTTACGCCTGGCGTTTCGTGTACAATAGCTTGACGACTTTCGGTAAGTCTATTAAAAAAGGTTGATTTTCCTACATTAGGTCTCCCAATAATTGCTACTATTCCTGCCATATCGAATGTGTTTTATTTATAGATATATCCCAGTCGTTTTAACCATTTAGGATCGTTGCGCCAGTTCTTTAATACTTTTACACTTAAATCGAGATATATGCGTGTATCTAAAAAATCTTCAATAGCGATACGGGCTTCGGTTCCAAGTTGTTTAATGGCTTTGCCTTTTTGTCCTATAAGAATTGCTTTTTGGCTTTCGCGAGCAACATATATGGTTGCATATATCTTGGTATGTGTTTCTTCTTCAATAAATGAATCAATTACAACTTCGCATGAATAAGGGATTTCTTGTTCATATAACAGAAATATTTTTTCGCGAATAAATTCACTTACAAAAAAACGAATATTACGATCGGAGAGTGATTCGTTATCAAAATATGGTTCGTGTTCGGGTAAATACTCAATAATGGTGTCTAATAATTTTTGTGTATTAAAATGATGTAACGATGAAAGTGGTATGACAATGGCATTAGGAAAAAAATGTTTCCATTGTTGAATAAGTGTTTCAACTTGTTGCTGAGTTTTTGCTAAGTCAATTTTATTGATTCCTATTATCAAAGGAACTTTAATTTCTGATAATAGGCTAGGAATGGTGTGTTCGTTTGGATTTTCTTCAATTGTAGTTAAGTATAATAAAATATCGGCATCTTCTATTGCTTCGTTTATAACATCCATCATGCATTCCTGAAGCTTATATTTAGGCGAAAGCAATCCAGGAGTGTCTGAAAAAATTATTTGTACATTATTATCATTGTAAAAAGCTTTTATTCGATGTCGGGTAGTTTGAACTTTAGGGCTAATAATACTTAGTTTTTCGCCAATGATATTGTTCATTAACGATGACTTACCTACATTGGGCTTACCAATAATATTAACAAAACCAGCTTTGTACATGTATTAATAATAAAGAAACAAAGGTAATAAAAAGCTATAAAAATAAAAGTTTAAAAAATGAGTTTTATAAGCTTGCTACTTGTTTATCGTAATTTACTTGAAATTCTATTTTACCTTTTTCGTTATACCAACTCCAAATACCTTTTCTAAAGCCTAGATAATATGAACCCAGTGTTCTGATGGTGCCATCTTCGTACCAATTCTTATAGGCACCATGTTTAATTCCGTTGAAATATTCTTGTACAAATTTTATTTGACCTCCTTCGTAATATAATATCTGTTTATGATTGGGTTTAATATTTTCGTTAACTGCTAATGTGTCGTTAGTCATTTGTTTTTCGTTTTTTTGAGTATTATTACAACTCCATACGATACATATAAAGGCGATTAAATAAAAATATTTCATAAGCAACCTTTTTGATTTTTCAAATATATGACATAAAATTTTAAAATGCAAATTTTTCTTAAAAAAACTAAAAGGTTTTAGACTTTTTGTTTGATGATTCACTTTTTATTAATCGATAAAAATAAGCAATTATAATGTTTAGTTAAATGAAATTCTTGATATTTATATAAATTTATGTTGTTTAGTATATAATAAGAGGCTACCCAAAGGCAGCCTCTCTTTTTTATTATTAAACAAAGTGAGTTATTTTTCAGGAATACGCATTTTATAAAATGATCGCCATACAAAGTATAATGCAATGGCCAAAAGTACATAACCTACATAAGGAGCAATTGTTCTAAAATCGGGTGATATAGCAATCTCCATGGCTAAAAGTCCAAATAAAGTTGTAAATTTAATAATGGGATTAAGCGAAACACTTGATGTGTCTTTAAATGGATCGCCAACAGTGTCGCCAACAACGGTTGCAGCATGCAAATCGGTTCCCTTTTCTTTTAAATCAACTTCAACCACTTTTTTGGCATTGTCCCATGCACCACCCGCATTGGCCATAAATACAGCTTGGAAAAGGCCAAAAATTGCTATAGAAATTAAATAGCTTACAAAAAACGATGCTGCTGCTGTAGAATGTGCATCGCCAGTACCCGATGGGGCTGAAATAAATGCAAATGCTAAGGCAAAAGAGAAAATAGCAATAAAAATGTTAATCATACCTTTTTGAGCGTATTGAGTACAGATTTTTACTACTTCTTTTGAGTTTTCGGTCGAAGCACTAAGGCTGGCGTTAGGGTCAAGGTTAATGTGCTTTTTGATATATTCAACAGCACGATAAGCACCTGTTGTAACAGCTTGTGTCGAAGCACCAGTAAACCAATATACAACTGAACCACCTGCTATAAAACCTAAAATAGTCCATGGGTTTAAAATGTTTAAGATTTGTTCAGGTTCAATGTTTAAAACATTTTTAATTACTAATATTAAAGAGAAAATCATGGTTGTAGCACCCACTACAGCTGTTCCGATAAGTACAGGTTTAGCTGTTGCTTTAAACGTATTTCCAGCGCCGTCGTTTGCTTCGAGGTAATGCTTAGCTTTTTCAAAATCGGGTTTAAATCCAAAATCTCTTTCAATTTCTTCGCTTATACCTTCTTTCGATTCAATTAGCGAAAGTTCATAAATAGATTGTGCGTTATCGGTAACAGGTCCGTAACTGTCAACAGCAATAGTTACAGGTCCCATACCTAAAAAACCAAATGCAACTAAGCCAAACGCGAAAATAGTAGGATAAGCGGGTATTACGTTTTCTAATCCTGTGTTGCTTGCTACATAAGCAATTGACATTAAAAGAATAAATACCATACCTTGCCAAAAGGCACTAAAATTGCCGGCTACAAAGCCCGAAAGGATATTTAACGAGGAGCCACCTTCTTTTGATGCACGTACTACTTCGTTTACATGTTTTGATTTTGGACTGGTAAAAATTTTTGTAAATTCAGGAATTAATGCTGCACCTAAAGTACCTGCACTAATAATAACAGATAGAATGACCCATAAATTTTCAGATACAGCACCTAATAAAGTGCCGGGTCCTATTAAGAAATAGCTTGCTAAAAAGGTTACTAAAATAGAAAAAATGGAGGTTATCCAAACTAAATTGGTTAAGGGAACTTCAAAATCTAAATCATCGGTTTTGCTGTAACGTGCTTGAGATATGAAACGGTTAATATAAAATGAAAATACTGAGGTTATAACCATTAAAATACGCATTACAAATATCCATGTTAATAACTCAGTTTGATAGTCAACATTGGTTATAGCTAAAACAATGAACGATATTAAAGCAACGCCGGTTACACCATAGGTTTCAAAACCATCGGCGGTTGGTCCTACACTGTCGCCTGCATTATCGCCGGTACAATCGGCAATAACACCAGGATTACGTGGGTCGTCTTCTTTAATGTTGAAAACGATTTTCATTAAGTCGCTACCAATATCGGCAATTTTTGTAAAAATACCACCGGCTATACGCAAAGCACTTGCACCGAGCGATTCGCCAATAGCAAATCCTACAAAACTAGCACCGGCTAATTCGCGAGGTACAAACAATAAAATAATCAACATCATAATTAATTCAACTGAAATGAGCATAACACCAATACTCATACCTGCATCGAGGGGGATATTTAATAATTTAAGTGGTTTACGTTCTAACGAAGCAAAAGCCATACGGCTGTTAGCAAGGGTGTTCATGCGAATACCAAACCAAGCTACACCATAAGAGCCTAAAATACCGATGATGGTCCAGAATAAAATAAGTAAAACACCACCAAAGGAACTATGTTGTAAATAACCAAAATAGAAAGTAATAATAGCTGCAACGATAAGGAAAAGTACAGCTAAAAATTTACCTTGTTGGAATAAATATGTTCGACATGTTTGGAAAATAATATGGGCAACATCTAACATCGATTTGTGTGCTTTAATCTTTTTAACTTTCATAAATTGATAAAGCCCAAATAGCATACCTAACACAGTAACTATAAGACCATAATATAGCAGGCTGTTCTGACGTTCTGCTAATTCGGGAATTTTTAAATCAGCTTCGCTTCCAGACATGAAAAAAGGACTTAACAAAGCTCCTAATACTAACAGTTTTCGTTTCATAGATTATTTAGTTTTAAATTGAATAATTTACAAAATTGTTCAAAAATATGTTGTAAAACATAATTTTTGGCAAAAGTAATACTTTTTTGAATATAAATTCAATATTCTAAAAAATATTTTTACTCTAAGTAATTAATAACTCTAAATTTAAAAAGTATGTTCTATATAATCATTTATATCAATAAAAGCCGTCTATTTTGTTTTAGACGGCTTTATATTAAAGATTTTATAGGCTTGAAAGTTTATTTTTGTGATAGTTTAATGAACTTTTTAATATAAGTGTTATGATCCGATTGTGCAACTAAATAATAGGTTTCATTACCTGTAAGTAAATGTGTAGAAATGGCAATTGGATTATTACCGATTTTTAGTTTAAATTTACCTAAATTATCAATCAATTGACCCTTTGAGTTCATTATATAAATATTAATTTCTTGATTGGACTGAATAGTTATTTCCGCATTTGCTTGATTGATGACAGGGTTAGGAACTATTTGAATAGAAGCAATATCGGAATATTGAATGTTTGCCCATAGTGATGAATCTTTCATAATACCGCCATTGGTAGTAGTATCGACAATAAAATTTAAATTAGTAAGGTTGGCATTACCGTTACTGCTAACTGATAATCCGGTATAAGTGCTCAAAAGTGGAAGTCCGGGAATATCAACGCGTAAATTACAGTTGGAAAGGTCAGGTAAGTTATTCAGATTATAAAATCCGGTAGTGTCAGTTAAAGCCATTTTTATGATAGTTGGACCAGGAACTTGTTCAACTGTAATTTCGGCACCTGGTACGGGTTCACTTGCTGCTTTACCGTTTTTACTATTTAAAAAATGAACATAGCCTGACATACTGCATAATCCATTGGTTATACTTGGAGCTTGAATGAGTTCAATATTAAGTTGAAGGGTATCGTTACAAGAAACTTGTAGCATTGTGGCATCGGTCCAATAGGGAGAGTGCTGATAGTAAGTATTCCAAACATTTAAATTTGTACCTGTATAATTGGCTTTTAAATAATAACTGCCAGGGTATATGTCGTAAAAATCAAAATTTGGACCTTGTACACGTATGGTATCCATAATAGCAGCACCAAATTGACCTACTTGTAACAACAATACCTTAGCACTATCGATAGGATTTTGATTATAGCTTACATAGCCTTTAATAACAGGTAGTTCACTTTGTTTAGTAACGTATATCGAAGAATCTACATAACAGCCATTTTGATCTTCGATGGCAAGTAAATAATTACCTTCGCTTAAATTATATACAATGTTATTAGCATAATTTACACCGTTAATCCAGTATGTATAAGTGCCTGTACCACCCATTCCTTCAAAGTATATGGTACCATCGTTATTTAAGCAGGTGGGGGGAGTTAACTGAATGGTATCTATTAAAAGTTTACTAGGCTCTGTTATGAGTATATTTGTAAAACTAATGGTGTCGCAATAATTTGCATCTTTAATATGCAATTGATAATTGCCCGCATAATCTAACCAAATAATAGTATCGGTTAATTCAATGTAAGAATAACTATTGGCACTATCTAATGTATAAAAATATGGTTGTGTTCCACCTTGAGGATGAATTATAATATAAGCGTCGTTAGCACCATTACAACTTACGTTTACAGGTATAATATTTACTATAAATGAATCGGGTTGATGAATAGTAAAATTTTGAGTATTGGAACAACCGATCATATCCGATACGGTTACCGAATAATTACCAGCTGCTAAATTGTACATGTAATATGCGGCTGTTGAACCATTACTCCAATTAAAAATGTATCCATTTTGACCATTACCGCCCGATACATATAAATTTATACTACCAGAGTTCTGCCCATAGCATGATACATCATTAACATAAGTTTCGATTTTAATGGAATCGGGATGAGTAAGTTCATAATAACCATAATTGGAACATGATCCATCGGTAATAGTAACAAAATAATGCCCTGCAGTAAGATTAAACAACGTATCAGCGATTGAATTTGTGTTATATAATGTATCTAATAAAATATTGGTAGAACCATTGCTCCAGGTAATATAAGCCGGATAAGTAGTTGAAAGCATGGGGTGATACATATAAATTTTACCATTACTATAACCATAGCATGTCGGATTAAAGCCCATTAAATTCAGATTTGATGTTGTTTCATTTAATGCATAATGAGCAATCTTGGAGCAACCGTTAGCATCTGTTACTGTTAAATGATAAATGCCTGTACCAATTTCTATTATAGTTTGTGAAGTGTTACCTGTTGACCAGTTGAAGGTATAAGGAGAAGTGCCTCCAGTAACGTTTGCATATAATTGTCCATCTAATGAAGTACAATTGCTAGGATGTATTATTGAGTCGAAAAATACATTTATAGGTTGAGGTTCGTATATTTCAAATGAAACATCTGTTAATTGACATCCATTGGCATCGTTGATGTATAAATAATAATTACCGCTACATAAATCAGAAAATAAACCATTGTTGTAGTATTGACCATTATATTCTATTTGATATGGTGGAGTTCCATTTAAAATAGTTACTTGTGCAGTGCCGTTGCATAATCCAGGACATGTTACATCAGTAGTTGTAACATTAAATGTTATTGGTTGAGGGTCGTTTATGATAATATTGTTTTGATAAGATATGGTTTGTGCATTGGCATCCGTAATTTGAACTGTGTAGGTTCCTGAGCATAAATCTTGAAAATAAACCGTATCGGTTCCATTATAATTGTTTATTGTCATCGAGTAACCTACTAAATTTAATGTATAGGGTGCAACACCACCTGTTGCACTGGTAATTTTTATTTTACCGTTACATTGACCATAACAAGTTGGATCAATTGTTTCGTAGGTAATTGAAAATTGAGCATGAATGGTGCCCAACGATAATAAAAATGTAAAAAGAATAAAAATTTTTTTCATAGCATGAATAGTTTATATTTTATACAAATATAAGAAACTTTTTTTTATTTCATTATGAGAATGTTAATTTTTTTTATCTATATATCAACAGCCTTTTTAGTTTTTTTTATTTTATCTCGTAAACAAAATCAGTGTACATAGTGCTTGAAGTGTAAAAGTAAAATTTTAGTATCCATATTTACCTTTCCAGCATTTCGATAAATATTTTTTCAATTCATTTTCACGGGGGTTATTAGATGGGGTATAAAAAATAGTACCTACAATTTTTTCTGGTAAAAATTCTTGATTTACAAAATGCCCGTCAAAACTATGAGCGTATTGATAATTTTTACCGTAGCCTACCTCTTTCATCAACTTGGTGGGAGCATTGCGTAAATGCAGAGGAACCGACAAATCGCCTGACTTACGAACTTCTTCAAACGCTTTTTCGATAGCCATATATGCCGAATTACTCTTAGGCGACGAGGCTAAATAAATAGCGGTCTCAGCTAAAACAATGCGAGCTTCGGGCATACCGATTTGATGTACGGCATCGAAGGTAGAAGTTGCTAACAATAATGCGTTAGGATTAGCTAAACCAATATCTTCGGCAGCTAGTATAACCATGCGACGGGCAATAAATTTTACATCCTCGCCACCAGCCAGCATGCGAGCCAGATAGTAAATAGCCGCATTCGGGTCGCTCCCACGAATCGATTTTATAAAGGCTGAAATAACATCGTAGTGCATTTCGCCATTTTTGTCGTAAATGGCAAGTTTTTCTTGCAAAATAAGTTGAACGTAATTGTTAGTAATGACTAGAGTGTCTGTGTTTTCTGATGTAAATAATAATTCAATAATATTGAGTAACTTGCGAGCATCGCCTCCGCTAAAATGAATAAGGGCTTCGTATTCTTTGACTTCAATTTTTTTTCGTTTAAGTTCTTTATCGTTTTCGATAGCCCTATTGACCAATTTTTTTAAATCGTTTTCTGTCAGTGATTTTAATATATAAACCTGGCATCGTGATAACAAAGGAGTAATTACTTCAAACGAAGGATTTTCGGTTGTAGCACCTATTAAAATAAACAAGCCTTTCTCAACTGCATGAAGCAAAGAATCTTGTTGTGATTTTGAAAAACGATGAATTTCGTCTAAAAAAACAATAGGAGTTTGCTGATGAAAAAGGGGACTTTTCTCGATTTTATCAATTACCTCACGTACATCTTTAACTGTGGAATGCGTGGCACTTAAATGAAAAAAAGGTCGTTGCAATAATTGAGCAATTATAAGAGCAAGTGTAGTTTTTCCAACACCTGGAGGTCCCCAAAGAATGATAGACTGTAGGTTATTGTTTTCGACCATTTTTCGGATTACTCCGTTCTTTCCAACTAAATGTTCTTGCCCAATAAAATCGTCAAAATTCTTTGGACGCATACGTTCTGCTAAAGGTTCCATTGTAATTTTTTTAATTTACAAATATACGTTACATTAATTAATTAAAATTACTTGCATTATATGATATTTGTATTTAAAAAAAAGTGTATCTTTGAATATTAATAATAATATGATTATGAACTACTTTTTTCTCGTTCTTTCATTTATTATAGGATTATTATTGGGTGCTGGTATTATATTTTACTACTATAAAAAAAGAAAATGTCCAAAACAAGAATTACAAAATTGGCAAGAAACCTTTGATGCCATTAGCGACCCTATTGCAATATTAGATATTGATGGTAAGATTTTGCAAGCTAATAAAGCAATGGAAGTTTTTAAATCTAATTTTCAAAATGAAATAGTTGGTCATTATTGTTTTGAGTTAATGCATCATACAAAAGATCACATTGAAGGTTGCCCGTTAGTTCGTTCTAAAAAATCACACCAAAGGGAAGAAACGGAGTTAAAAATAAAAAACAAAGTTTATTTGGTTTCTGTTGACCCTATTTTTAACCACAATAAAATATCACGATTTGTTCATATTATTAAAGATATTACCCATTTAAATAAATTAAAAATTGAAATGGAAGAAGAAAAACGCAAATTTGAGACACTCGTAAATAATTTACCAGGATTTGTTTACCGATGTGCTAACGATAAAGATTGGACCATGGCTTATATAAGCGAAGGTTGTTATGCAATAACTGGCTATACATCAGATGATTTTATAAACAATAAAACGTTATCGTTTAATGACGTAATAGCCGAAGAATATAGGGATTTTTTGTGGGAAAGGTGGCAAAAAAAATTAGCCCAAAGAGAATATTTTGAAGGTGAGTACGAAATAGTTAAAAAATCGGGTGAACGCCGATGGGTTTGGGAGCGTGGACAAGGAGTTTTCGACGAAAAAGGTAACCTTTTGTTTTTAGAAGGCTTTATTACCGATATTACCGATAAAAATATAATATTTAATGCCCTTCAGGAAAGCGAAGAAAAATTTAAAGCGCTCTCTGATTCAACTACAGCTTCCATTTTTATATATCAAAATGACAAGTTTATATATTGTAACCCAGCTACATCTGATTTAACCGGATATACTACCGAAGAATTATTAAATATCAATTTTTGGGATGTTGTTCATCCTGATTACAAAGAATTGGTTAAAGAAAGAGGAAGAATGCGGTTAAAGGGCATACCACAACCGCCTAACTACGATTTTAAAATTGTTCGTAAAAACGGCGAAGAACGATGGATAAAATTTAGTGCAGGATATTTGACCAACTATAAAGGCAAACCTGCAGCAATAGGAACAGCTATAGATATTACCGATTTAATCGATATTCAAAGCAAGTTACAAGAAACGATAGCTCAACTCGAAGAAGGAGAACGTTTATTAAAGCAACAAAACGAAGAATACCAATCGCTCAACGAAGAGCTAAGTCAAAACAATCAACATATTTTAAAACTAAATGAAGAACTTATAAAAGCTAAAAACAAAGCAGAAGCAAGCGATCGCTTAAAAACTTCTTTTTTAAATAATATCTCACACGAAATTCGAACTCCACTTAATGCTATTTTAGGTTTCACGGATTTATTAAGTAAAAGAAATGTAAGTGCCGAAAAATCAGCTCAATATTTAAGTATTATCAAAGCCAGTGGAAATCATTTATTAAATGTTATTACCAACATTATTAACGTTGCAACAATAGAAGCCGGCGAAGAAAAAATATATTACCAAAAAACTAATATTAACCAACTTATTCAACATATTATTCAATCTTTAAGTCCATTAATTACAAATAAAAAAATCAATATTCAGTTAACGGAATGGTTGCCAGATGATAAAAAGTGGATTTTAACCGACGAAACTAAGCTTCAGCAAATAGTATCTAATTTGTTAACTAATGCTATTAAATTTACCGAAGAAGGGTATATTCATATAAAAGTAAAGCAACAAGATCAACAACTTATTTTAAATGTAAAAGATACTGGAATAGGCATTGATGAGTCGCTACAACCTTATATATTTGAACGTTTTATGCAAGTGGAAGAGATTGCCAAAAAACATCCGCACAGTGGTATGGGCTTAGGCTTATCGCTTGTAAAGTCGTATGTGACGATCATGGGTGGAACCATTTCGCTCAATTCTAAAGTTGGAGTTGGAAGTGAATTTAATATAGTTTTACCTTACTTACCTATTGACAATAAAGAAGAACAAATAATAAACAACAAAATTTTTAATCTCCCAAATAAAAAAATCCTTCTTGCCGAAGATACGCAGACTAACATTGATTTGATAAAAGAAATCCTTGCTCCTTTTCCGGTTTCGTTGATTATTGCAATGGATGGTATTGAAGCCATTCAAAAATTGAAAGAAAACCCAGACATCGCTCTTATTCTAATGGATATTAAAATGCCTAGGATGGATGGTTATCAAGCTTGCGAAGAAATAAAAAAAATATTATCTGATAAAGTGCCTATAATAGGTTTAACCGCTTATGCCAACGAACAAGAATATGAAAAAATGAATAAATGTGGAATGGAAACTTACTTAACTAAACCCGTGAATGCTATACAGCTTTTATCTATTTTAGAGAAATATTTAAACCATAGTTAGTTTTTGTATATTTATTCTCCAATCAAATCAAATTCATATGAATCGGTTATTTTAACATTGTAAAATCTTCCAATTCGATATTTATTCGTATCTTTAATAAGCACTTCGTTGTCAATTTCAGGCGAATCGTATTGTGTACGACCAATCATATAACCGTTTTCTTTTCTGTCTATGATAACCTTTTGGTATGTACCAACAAAACTGCTATTGATATTGCTTGTAATTTCTTGCTGAATTTGCATTATGGTAGATAAGCGTTGTTGCTTAATTTTGCTGGTTATAGAATTTTTGTAATGTTTATCAGCATAGGTATTTTCTTCGTGAGAGTATGCAAATGCACCTAATTTTTCAAAGCGAAAATCTTTTATAAATGCAATAAGCTCGTCAAAATCTTTTTTTGTTTCACCCGGATGACCAACTAAAACTGTTGTGCGTAGATGAATGCCTGGTACTTGTTTTCGCAATTTATATAATAATTGCTTTAGTTGGGTTGCGGTGGTGTTTCGTTGCATAAGCTTAAGCATATTATCGCTGATATGCTGAATAGGAATATCAATATATTTGCATACTTTTGGATTGTGGGCAATGGTTTCAATCAGTTCCTGAGTAAAAAATTGTGGGTAGGTATAATGAAGACGAATCCATTCGATGCCTTCGATGTTGCTTAATTCGTTGATTAAAGTAGCTAAGCTACTTTTTTTATAAATATCTTTTCCATAATAAGTTAAATCTTGAGCAATGAGTATAAGCTCTTTTACTCCTGATTTTGCTAAGTTGGTAGCTTCGCTAACCAAGTGCTCGATGGTTTCTGATTGGTATTTGCCGCGAATGGCAGGTATAGCGCAAAACGAACATTTTCGGTTGCAGCCTTCGGCAATCTTTAAATAGGCATAGTGTGGGGGAGTAGATATCATTCGAGCTTGTTGGTTAAAATCAAAAGCATAGTTTTTTTTAAATTTTTCTATGATGGTTGAAAAGTTATGGACGGTAAAATATGCGTCAACTTCGGGTATTTCTTTACGAAGTTCGTTAAAATAACGTGTTGAAAGGCAACCGGTAACAAAGATATTTTTGATAAGCTGTTTTTTCTTAAGTTCAATGGCTTCGAGTATGGTATCGATCGATTCTTGTTTAGCATCTAAAATAAAGCCACACGTATTAATAATAAGCGTATCGGCTTCTTGAGGACTATCGCAAAACTGAACCGGTATATGTAGGTTTTGTATATTAGCAGCAATTTTTTCTGAATCAACGGTATTTTTTGCACAACCAAGGGTAATGATTTTAACTTTACGATGCATGAGTCTTAACTAAAGAGTGATTCTACAAAAGCATATTTATTAAAGAGTTGTAAATCGTCCATTTTTTCGCCAATGCCGATGTATTTAATGGGAACATTGAATTCGTGTGAAATACCTATAACAACTCCGCCTTTGGCAGTGCCATCGAGTTTGGTAACGCAAATTGCATTAACGTCAGTAGCTTTGGTAAATTGTTTCGCTTGTTCGAAAGCATTTTGCCCGGTAGTGGCATCGAGAATAAGTAAAATTTCGTGAGGGGCATCGGGAATCACCTTTTGCATGACTCTTTTAATTTTTGAGAGTTCGTTCATTAAGTTGATTTTATTGTGCAAACGACCGGCAGTATCGATAATAACTACATCGGCGTTGTTTTTAACGGCAGAAGAGAGTGTGTCAAAAGCTACCGATGCTGGGTCGGCTCCCATTTGTTGTTTGATAATTGGGACTCCAATACGTTCTGCCCAGATAGTAAGTTGTTCAACAGCGGCAGCACGAAAAGTATCAGCAGCTCCAAGGTAAACATTTTTACCAGCTTTTTTCATTTGATGGGCTAACTTGGCAATGGTAGTGGTTTTGCCAACTCCATTAACGCCCACAACCATAATGACATAAGGCTTTTTAGCATCTACAAAATTAAAATCTTGAACTTCGCCGGCATCTTTCATTAGTTTTGCAATTTCTTCTTTAATAGCTTCGTTGAGCTCGTTGCTACTGATAAATTTTTGTTTGGATGCTCGTTCTTCAATTTTTTTAATAATGGTAATGGTAGTATCAACGCCTACGTCGGCACTAATTAAAATTTCTTCGAGTTGGTCGAGGGTATCATTATCAATGGTTGTTTTACCAACAATCATGCGTGTAATACGCTTAAAAAATCCTTCTTTGGTTTTTTCTAAACCTTTATCGAGGTTTTCTTTTTTTTCTTTAGAAAATAGTCCAAAAAATGCCATTGAGTTATATATTTATTAAACACAAAAAGCTTTCTCCTTAAACAGAAGAAAGCCTTATGCATAATTTTATTTTTGTTTTACTTTTTAGCTAGGTAATCTTTAACAAATTCAGTGCCTACCATTTCTTCTTTAAATTCGTATGCTCCGGTTTTTTCAGATTTTACCATGCGAATAACTTTTACAAAATTTTTATTTTGTCCGCCTGACTTAAACGATGCAACAGCTTTCTTTGCCATAGTCTATAATTTTATTTAATTTCTTTATGAACAGTTACTTTTTTTAAATAAGGATTGTATTTTTTTAATTCGAGACGTTCGGGTGTGTTTTTTTTGTTTTTGGTTGTGATATAGCGTGACATACCTGGAACGCCGCTTGCTTTTTGTTCGGTACATTCGAGAATTACTTGAACTCGATTACCTTTTTTTGCTTTTGCCATAACCTATCGAATCTTAATAGTTTTTAATATAACCTTTATCAATTGCTTCTTCTAAAGCTTTTTTTAAACCTTTTTTGGAAATAATACGAAGACCATGTGCAGATACTTTTAATTCAATCCAACGACCTTCGTCTTCTAAATAAAATTTTTTGGTTTGTAAGTTTGGGTTGAACTTACGTTTAGTGCGATTGTTGGCATGAGAAACATTGTTTCCTGTCATCGCTTTTTTTCCTGTAATTTGACAAACTCTTGACATACGCTTATGTTTAACCTAATTTCCCTTTTTTTTGGACTGCAAAGTAACTAATTTTTATTTAAATAAACAAATATTTATAAGATTTTTTTCTGAACACAAAGTGGTTAATAATATTTTGATTTTTATTAGAATAGTAGAATAGGATTTTCTTTTTATGAACAATTATTGCTAAATTAGACTCAATTTATGATTGAGCTAGTAAAAATATGAAATGATATTTTTCGATAAAAGGAAAAAATGACGAGCGTGATTATTCGTTTTTTTTACCTATTTTTAATAATTCTATTTCGAATACAACGGAACTATATGGTGGAATAATACCTGTAGAAGAGCCTTCTTTACCAAAAGCCATAAAAGAGGGGATAACGAAAATGGATTTTTCGCCTTCATGCATCATCCCTATGGCTTTTTCGAGGCCTTTTATTACTTGCCATTCGGAGCCATAAACAAAACTAAAAGGTTCATTTCGTTTGCGTGTGCTATCAAAAAGTTTTCCATTTAAAAAATAACCTTCAAAATGGACAGTTATGGTATCGCCATAGTTTACTGTTTTGGAATTACCTTTATTGATGGGAATTTTATAAATGACGGTATCGTTGGGCATGTAGTTTATGTTTCGTTTTTCAAGATAATTTTTTAGAACTTTTTTTTCGTATTCTCCAAAATCTTCGACCCAAGCTAAAAATTCTTCTTTATCTTTTTTAAATTCTTCGGCTGTTTTTACTGTTTCAATTTTTAAAATAATTTTAAGATAACTTTCGGGTGGAATAAATAAAGGTAGTGGACTTTCGAGTGTCTTTTCAAAAAAAGGATCGGCTTTGATAAAAAAAGCAGCACTATCGCCTTCACTTAGCATATAAAAGCAGTCTTCGATAGCACCTTCATAAAGGGGTTTTTCTATTTTGGCTGTACGTATGGCATCGAAAAAAATAGAATCGTCGGCAGTAGCGTATTGAATATGAAAAGTTACATAATTGCCTTCTTGAACATACTTGTTGGCTTCGCCTATACCTAATAATTTAAAGTAAATACCTTTGTCGGTTAATTTGTAACCAGTGATTTTCGATTCGTTACAACTTATAAAAAAAAGTAGTGTTACGATGATCGAAATATAATAACGAATCATTTTAAGTCCATTATTTGACTCTTCCAATTTTCGATCTGAGCTTGTAAGATGCGTCGTATATATTTACCTATTATATCAAATTCTAAGTTTACAACGGTGCCTACTTTTATTTGATGAAAATTAGTAACTTGATATGTGAAAGGAATTATAGCAACGCTAAATTTACCCGTTTGAGCGTTTACTACTGTAAGGCTTACTCCATTGACGGCAATGGATCCCTTTTCGACATTGATATTGCCAGTACTAGGGTCGTATTCGAAAGTAAAATACCAACTACCATCAACTTCTTTTATATCTGTACAAATAGCTGTTTGATCAACATGTCCTTGTACTAAATGACCATCAAGGAGTTTATCCATCGTCATGCTACGTTCGAGGTTCACTTTATCGCCCACTTTTAACAAACCTAAATTGGTTTTGTCGAGTGTCTCTTGGATAGCAGTTACGGTATATGTTTCTTCTGTTTTTTTTACGACGGTTAAACAAACTCCATTATGAGCTATACTTTGGTCTATTTTTAAGTCTTTTACAAACGAACATTGCATTGTTATATGCAAATTGCCTCCATCTTTTTCGAGTTTTACGACTGGAGCAGCTTCTTCGACAATACCTGAAAACATATTTTATTATTTTTTTACAAAAGTAGTGATAAAATTATAAATCGACACTTAAAAAAATCATAAAGTTATGTTTAAAAGCTTTAAAGGTTGGTAATTTTATTTTCTCTTTGTTTAGTAAGTAAATGAACAAAGCAATTATGATCAATAAAAAATATATTATATTCGTGGATATCAAAATAAATGGCTATTTATTTTCAGATTGTATTCTAATAGCTTCGAGGTGAATAGCTTCGAGCATTAATTTAATGAATTCTTTGTTAAGTCCAAGATCATCGGCTTTTTGTAGTCGGCTTTCAATAATTTCACGCCAACGTTTTAATTGTAAAATGGAGATTTGATGGTCTTTTTTATATTGAGCCATTTGTCGAACGACCTCCATTCGTTGCGATAATAATTCTATAAGTTGATTATCGATAGAGTCGATTTTTTCGCGAAGTCGAATAAGTTCTAAATGCTCAATTTCGTTTTTGACGTTGCAAAAGTTTAATTTATCGAGTAATTGTATAAGTTTAGCGGGGGGGAGTTGTTGTTGGGCATCGCTCAGAGCTTCTGATGGATTGATATGAGTTTCGAGCATTAAACCATCGTAGCAGAGGTCTAAGGCTTTTTGAGCAATTTTGTAAATGTATTTGGTGTTCCCGGCAATATGACTGGGGTCGGCAAGGATGGGAATTTCGGGATATTGAGTTTTTAAATCGATTACTAGCTCCCATTTGGGAATATTGCGAAGATGTGTGTATTCAAATGGATAAAAACCTCGATGAACGGCGGCTATTTTTTTTATTCCACTTTTGTAGATACGTTCTATCGCACCTAACCAAAGTTTTAGGTCGGGATTCATCGGATTTTTAATAAGCACAATACTGGAAGTGCCTTTGAGTGAACTGGCAATTTGTTGGACAGAATAAGGGTTTGAAACAGTTCGAGTGCCAAGCCAAACAACGTCAATATTATTTTTTAAACACAATTCAACATGAGAGGGGCTCATTACCTCTACGGCCAGCTTCAAACCGAAATCGCGTTTAATTTCTTGCAACCATTCAAATGCAGGTTCGCCCATGCCTTCAAAATCGTTGGGACTTGTGCGAGGTTTCCAAACACCAGCTCTGAAAATGCGTATGCGAGGGTCGTTTTTTAATGCTTGTGCTGTTTGGTAAACCTGATTGCGGTTTTCGGCACTACATGGTCCTGCAATGATTATCGGAAAAGGTACATCGCCATCAAACCATTGGGTTATTGGAACTATGTTAAACGATTTTTTCACGCTACAAAGATATGATATTATACCTTAATCTGGTTATTGGCATTATTTTTTTCACAACTTTTAGCTATTGAGTTAAAAATATTATAGTTCTTTCTTTGTAGAAAAAAAATGAGAAATTTTTTTTTAATATTGGTTTTCTTGATGGTCTTTAAATTTGTATTTGCTAAAGACAGTTTAATTGTTTTATCGAATCGTTTTAATTTAACTTATGATGTTTATTCTAACTTATATGGAGGTATAAGAAAAGGTACTGTTTATCGCAATTTAATGCAAATGGGAACTGAAATAAGTTCCAAATATTTAAAAAATACATTACTTAATATTAAAATAGCAAACGCTGGAGGTCAATCACCCTCAAGCAATTTGGTTGGAGATTTACAAACCATTTCAAATATTGATGCTGATGTTAGTTTATTTATTTATGAATTATATTTACGATATGTAAAAAATAAAACATGGTTAAAATTTGGTATTCATAATTTAAATGAAGATTTTGTACTGTGTGAGCATGCTTCCGATTTAATTAATAGTTCGTTTGGTATTCCTTCGTTAATTACTGTAAATAGCTTTGCTTCGGTTTATCCAAAAACAACTTTAGGATTGAGTTTTAGTCATGATTTTTCTATATTAAAGTTAAAAACAGCTGTTTTTGATGGTTTTCCAGATAAATTATATCGTAATGATTTAGCATGGGGAATTCATTTATATGATGGTATTGTTCATATTTTGGAGGTAGAAAAAAACGTAAAAAATAATTTATATCGTATAGGTTTGTATAATTACACAGGATGTTTAACGGAAAATGAAGCTAACATTCGTTTAGTTCCAAATCATTTTATTTATTCTGTTGTTTCAGGTAGTATTGATTCTTCAAAACAATACTTTATTCAATTTGCAAAAAGTTTAAAAGCGTCAATGCATCATTATTATTTAGGCACAGGATTTAAAATTAATTATACAATTCGGCGTATGAATCTTTCGAGTAACTTTGGTTTAGCATATGCAGGTAATACAAACAAATCAAAAGACGAAATTGTTTTAGAGTTTGCTAATTCGTTTCAAATTGCCGAAAAATATAAAATAACTCCCGATTTTCAATACATAATCAATCCTTCTGGCACCAATAAACATTTGTCCAATTCTTTTGTTTTAATTTTACGATGCCAGTTAATGGTTTATTAATAAAAATTTATGGGTGGCAATAATTCATCAAGCGAAAGGGTATCTGATTTCAGGAATTTTTTAGCTTCTCCTTTTAATTCTACTTGAGGTTGAAATGCATCGAATTCAGATTGACTAATCATTTGTTTACCGAGCATTCGATTGGCAACAAATTTTAAGAAATCTTGCACAGCAGGCTTTAGAGTTCCCGTAGAATCGAACGAAGAGGCAAAATGTTTTGGTTTGGGCACAATAGATGCCATAAATATGGCTTCGGGTAGGCTAAGTTCCGATGGTTTTTTATTAAAATAAAATTGACTTCCTTTTGATACTCCGTAAATACTTGGTCCAAATTCAATGATATTCAGATAGATTTCGAACATTCGGTCTTTGGAGCAAAGACGCATATTTTCGATAATCCATACAATGAGCATTTCTTCGAGTTTACGCGAAATGGTTTTGTGGCGGTTTAAGTACAAATTTTTTACTAATTGCATGGTAATGGTGCTACCGCCGCGTGCAAATCGTTTGCGTTTGAGGTTTTGTATCAACGCATTTTTAAAAGCTTCTTGAATAAAGCCTCTATGCCAATAAAAAGCGCCATCTTCGGTGCAAAGCAATGCGTTTCTTAAATAAGGCGAGATTTGTTGCAAAGGAACAAAATTCGGATTAGAATAGCTAACAAGAATTTGGTCTACCGGCTGTTCTTTTTCGTAAACGGTATGTACAAAATCGCTGTCGAGCTTGGCTAAATTTACGTTTCCGTAAGAGTATATCGATAGCTTTTCGGGTCGTAAATCCGATTCTAATTTGAGCGAATCGAGTAGCGAAAAATCGACTTCGAAATAGAGCTTATACGATAAGTTACCCTTTGCTTTAATGCCCGATGTGTTGGGGAATAAACCCTCAGGTAACGACGAAAAAAGCTCCTGAGCAGGGAAAGAAGGTTTGTTTATTTTTAATACGATATGTTTGGTAGGATAAACTTGAAAACGGATATACGGATTAAACGTAAGTTGATTAAAATGAACTTGACTGGTGCTGTCTAAAATAAAAGCATTTTCGGTTATCAGAATGTGGTAATCTAAACGTAGTTTGTCGAATTGGACATCGGAAAAAGATACAGCGGGCTGATTTACAAAAAAATGGAGCAATTCGCTTTGACCTGTTAAAAGCATATTACCACCTTCGGTAGTTTGATGGATTGAGAAAAAAGCAGTATCGAAGTGAGTTTTTAATTGTATTTTTTCAAAACCGGGAAAAAAATCTTTTTCATGGTATTTATTTACTACTTTGGAGTATATCGTTCTATCATCTGGCGAAATGAGGTTGGCCAATAAAAAATGTTGTTGATTTTTTTTATCTGAAATGGTAATGGGAAAATTGATTTTGTAATCGTGAATTTGGATGAAAGGAATGCTAATTTGAATATTGTTTTTTTCTTTGCGTTTAATTAAAACGTTGATATTCGAAATGTTTCCTTTTTCGGGCAAAATATCGAACAATGCTTTGAAAATTAGCGAAGAGCGTTCGGTATAGTCGGGGCGGGTGGTAGTTTTTTGGGTGGTGTCTGCATTTTTGCGTTTGAAAAGAGTAGAAAAATTATCGGTAGAATCGTATTTACATAAGGTCATAGTGGTGTTTTGCCAAAAAATATCTTTAATAGCAATATCGCCGAAAAGAGCTTTAAACGGTTTAATGGTAATGCTTAATGTGTCGATGGTGCCAATGGTATCGAATGGAGAAATAAAGTATATGCTGTCGAAATCGATTCGACTGATGCCGCTAAGTTGAAAATCTTTAATAATGATTTGCCCTATATGTGTTTCGTTAAAATGTTTGATTTTTGATTCTACAATATATTGAAAAAGGGTGTTTTTTAGTAATAATAAGGCAATAAACAAAAAAATAAAGGTCCCAAGCAGTCCGATGCCAATTTTTTTCAAAATTTTCTTGTTTATAGTTATGTTCATCTCACTAATAATAAAGTTTTTTTGACAAATAGTGGTTTACATAATCGTTCACACCATCTTCGAGTGAGGTAAAGGGTTGGTTATAGCCAATGGATTTTAATTTAGCCATTTCGGCTTGGGTAAAGTATTGGTATTTGTCTCTGATATCTTCGGGTGTGTCGATATATTCAATGTTTTCAGGAATATTCATGGCTTTAAAGGTGGCTTTGGCAAGATCGTTGAAAGAGCGAGCCTGTCCTGTTCCAAGGTTATAAATGCCTGAATTTTTTCTGTGGTTCATTAAAAAAAACAGCACATCGCAAACATCTTTTACATAAACAAAATCGCGTTTTTGCTCACCGTGTGCAATACCTTCTTTGTGCGATTTGAAGAGTTTCATTTTGCCGGTTTCTTTAATCTGATGGTAAGCATGGAAAATAACCGATGCCATTCGTCCTTTGTGGTATTCGTTGGGACCATATACATTGAAGAACTTTAGCCCAGCCCAGAAATATGGTTTTTGCGACTGCGATAGTGCCCATTGGTCGAACTCATTTTTTGAAATGCCGTAAGGGTTCAATGGTTTTAGTTGTGATATGATCGATTCGTCGTCGTTGTATCCCAATTCGCCGGCTCCGTAAGTAGCAGCACTTGAAGCATAAACCATGGGTAAACCGTATTCGACCGAGAGTAGCCAAAGTGTTTTGGTATAATTAACGTTAAGTTTTTGGAAAATTTCATAATTAAATTCGGTGGTGTCGGTTCTTGCACCAATATGGAAAATGAACTCAACAAATTTATGATTTAATTTAAGCCATTCGGGGAAAATATCGCGATGTATCTTTAACGAAAAATCTTTGTTTTGTAGGTTTTTATTTTTAGCTTCGTTCGAAAAATCGTCAACTAAAACCAAATCGTTGAAATGCTCGCTGTTGAGTTTTGAAATCATCGCACTGCCAATAAATCCGGCAGCTCCTGTTACTACTATCATAGTATTTTTTTCGCAAAGTTACTAAACCCTTATAATTTTTCACAATAGAATGATAAAAAAAGAGAATAATACCGTATATATTATCTAACCATTAAAATTGGCTATAAAATGTATCATTTCGTATAACTATTTTAGTATTTTTGTGCCAAAAAATTATGCTCAGAAAGCTTTGGAAATGGTTTAAGCGTTTAGTTTTATTTTTTTTTATTAGCAGCATATTTATGGTTTTGGTTTATAAGTGGGTGCCGGTATATGTTACTCCACTTATGATAATACGTTCAGTTGAGCAAATATTTTCAGGTGAAATGCCTCGTATGCACAAAAAATGGGTGCCTATCGAAGAAATATCGAAACATATGCCCAAAGCTGTTATGGCTGGCGAAGATCAGAATTTTATGAATCATTCGGGTTTTGATTTTAAAGCAATGAAGCGTGCATATGAGTATAATAAAAAAGGTAAAAAAATCAGAGGTGGAAGTACTATTAGTCAGCAAACAGCAAAAAATGTTTTTTTGTGGCCAGGAAGGTCGTATATTAGAAAAGCTTTTGAAGCATATTTTACTCTTTTAATAGAGTTATGCTGGTCTAAAGAACGTATTATGGAGGTATATCTTAATGTTATTGAAACAGGCGATGGAATATATGGAGTAGAAATGGCATCGCAAAAGTATTTTCATAAATCGTCTAAAAAACTTACCAAGTCGGAGGCTGCTGCTATTGCCGCCTGCTTGCCTAATCCTCTAAAATACAAGCCAACTTCAAATACAAAGTTCGTTAGTCGTCATAAATCGTTTATTTTGAGATATATGGGCAATATGCCGAAGGTCTCCGATTAAATCAATTTTTTTATTAAGATAGCTCATATAAAATTTTAAAAACATTTGTTTTTATTAGTTATTTTTGAAAAAAAAATGATCAGCAAAATCATTCGTTTTAGTGTTAACAATAAGTTGTTGATTATACTCACAACGCTTACCATTGCAGCATTTGGTATTTATTCAATTACTCAAATTCCATTAGGAGCAGTACCCGATATTACAAATAATCAGGTTCAAGTAATAACCACATCGCCCAATTTATCAACTCAAGATGTAGAGCAATTTATAACTTACCCAATTGAATTGGAAATGTCGAATTTACCCGGTATAAAAGAAATTCGTTCTATATCGAAATTTGGTATTTCTTTAGTAACATTAGTTTTTGATGACGATATAGGTACTTATTTACCTCGTCAGCTAATATCAGAAAAATTAAATACCGTAAGCGAAAAAATTCCTGAAGGATTTGGAAAGCCATCTATGGGACCTATCACTACTGGATTGGGAGAAATTTATCAGTACATTTTAGATGTAAAACCCGGATATGAAAATAATTATAGTGCGACTGACCTTAGAACCTTACAAGATTGGTATATTCGCCGTCAATTAGCAGGAATATCCGGAGTGGTAGAAATTAACTCATGGGGTGGGTATTTAAAGCAATACGAAATAGCCGTTAACCCTGAAAAGTTAAAAGCGTTGAATGTTTCTTTAATCGATGTTTATAATGCTCTTTATGCAAACAATAGCGTTGCAGGTGGAGCATATATTGAGAAAAACGACCAAAGCTATTTTATTCGTGGCGATGGTTTGATAAAGAATATCGATGAAATTTTAAAGATTGTAATTAAAACGAATCAGTCTATACCTATTCTATTAAGCGATGTAGCAGAAGTTAGACAAGGTTATGCTACACGTTTTGGGGCTATTACTGCAAATGGTCAAGGCGAAAAAGTATTGGGGCAAATAATGATGCTCAAAGGTGCTAATTCTAATTTGGTGATAAACGAAGTTAAAAATAGAGTAGCCGAAATTCAAAAACATTTGCCCGAAGGAGTTTTTATAAACCCTATCAACGATAGGAGCGAATTGATTGCTAAAACTACTTTTACGGTTTTAGAAAACTTAGTGTTTGGAAGTATTATTGTTTTTTTGATAGTGTTTTTATTGTTAGGTAATATTCGTTCATCAATTGTTATTTCATCGTTAATCCCTCTGGCATTGCTTTTTACCATTTCTATCATGTATTTAGTGGGTATTGATGTGAATTTGATGAGTTTAGGTGCCTTAGATTTTGGAGTTATTATTGACGGTGCAGTCATTATTGTGGAATATATTATGGTTCAGCTATGGCTACAAAAAGATCAGTATTTTGCAAGTCAAAGTGACTTAGAACGTAAACGAATTTTAAACGCTGTTTCATACGATAGCACTTCAAAAATGATGAATTCAGCTATATTTGGTCAGATAATAGTTTTAATTGTTTTTATACCTATTTATGTTTTAAGCGGAGTTGAGGGCAAAATGTTTAAACCCATGGCTATGTCGTTTAGTTTTGCTTTAGTTGGAGCCATCTTTTTTGGTTTTACATGGGTACCGGTTATTTCAAGTATTTTTTTAAAGCCAATAAAAAAACAAAAAATTACATTTTCGGATCGATTAGTAGCCTTTGTACACAGAATGTATGAGCCTGTATTAGCATGGTCTTATCGTCATAAATTATTGGTTTGGTTAACAGCTATTGCTTCGTTAGTATTTACCTATTTTTTATTTATAAACATGGGCGGAGAATTTGTCCCAACGCTCGATGAAGGTGATTTTGTTATTCAACCCGTTATTAAGTCGGGGACCTCGTTAAGTAAAACCATAAACCTAACTACACAAATGGAACAGATTTTATTGAAACAATTTCCTAACGAAGTAGATAAAATAGTTTCGCGAATTGGAGCCGCCGAAGTGCCCACCGATCCGATGGGAATGGAAGAAGTGGATATGATTATAAAACTAAAACCCAAAAGTGAATGGGAAATTACCGATAATAAAGAAGAATTAGCTAATTATTTTAAAAAGGCGCTATCGGTTATTCCAGGAATCGATTACGAATTTACTCAACCTATAGAAATGCGTTTTAATGAACTTATTACAGGTGTTCGTTCTGATTTAGCTATAAAAATCTTTGGCGAAGATATAGAACGCTTAAATCAGTTAGCTTTAAAGGTTAAATCATTAATAAAAGATGTACCCGGTGCTGCCGATATATCAATTGAAAAAACGGTAGGATTACCCCAAATGTTGGTTAGGTATAAACGCGAAAAATTGGCTCATTATGGAGTAAACATTAAAGATTTGAACTATATATTAAGCACAGCATTTGGAGGTGCCATTAGCGGTTCTTATTTTGAAGGAGAAAAAAGGTTCGATATTGTTGTTAAACTTCCGTTTGAGTATAGACAAGATATCGAAGATATAAGAATGCTTCCGGTGCCAATTGCCAATGATAAAATGGTGCCATTATCTGAGTTAGCAGATATTGATTATTATTCCGGACCGGCTAAGATTTCGAGAGAAAATACCCATAGACGCATTGTTGTAAATGTTAATGTCCGCAACAGAGACCTTCAATCGGTGGTAGTCGATATTCAGAAAATATTATCAAGTAATTTAAAAGTTCCACCTGGCTATAATATCCAATATGGTGGTCAATTTGAAAACCTTCAAAATGCTTTAAACCGTTTAATGTATGCCGTTCCCATTGCATTACTGTTAATTTTTATATTTATTCATTTTGCCTTACGTTCGCTCAAAAAGGCAGCTATGGTATTTTTGGCTGTTCCACTGGCCACAGTTGGCGGAGTAACATTGCTTTGGTTACGAGGTATGCCTTTTAGTATATCTGCAGGTATTGGTTTTATTGCACTATTTGGTATTGCAGTAATGAACGGCATTGTATTAATTGAGCATATGGACGAATTAGAGCATCAAGGAGTTAAAGATATTAAAGAACGTGTATTTAGAGCTGTTAAAGACCGATTACGACCGGTAATGTTAACGGCATCGGCAGCTGCATTGGGCTTTTTGCCTATGGCTATAAGCTCATCGGCTGGAGCAGAAGTACAAAGACCACTTGCTACAGTAGTAATTGGTGGGCTAATAACCTCTACCATGTTAACTTTAATTGCTTTACCTTTATTATATGCTTTCTTGGAATCTATTGAGTCTATACGTTGGTTTCCCTTTAAAATTATTAGAAAATCGTCTTTACCCATTATTCTATTTGTACTTTTGTTTTCAAATATGAATTCTTTTGCACAAAATAAAACGCTCACATTAGATGAAGCAATTAAGCGTTCTATCGATAATGCCATACAGTTAAAAAGTTCAGAACAACAAGTATTTTCTGCTAAGGCGTTGAAAAGAAATGTACTAGATATAGATAAGACAAAAATATACACTGAATTCGACGAAAATAATATTTCAGCCAATGGACATCCGTTACAAGTATATGGAATTGAACAATCATTTAAATTTCCAACCTATTATTGGGCTCAAAAGAAATGGTATAATACCCATTATCAGTTATATCAATTGAAATACGAAAAACAACGAAGGTTTATTGAAACTCATGTTACTTTGTTATATAGAAAAATTCAAATCTTCGAAGAAAAAAAGAAATTTCTAAAAGAAATCGATTCTTTATTTACTAATTATCAAAACCTATTGTCAAAAAGTTTTGAGCAAGGAAATAGCTCAAAATTAGATCTTTTAAATTTTCAACTAAAGAAAACGATGCTTCAGTCTGAAAATAAAAATACGGAGGCAATGTATCATCAATTACATAAAGAATTAAGTTGGTATGTGGGCGACTCTGTATTTACGGTTGAACCTTTTAATGAAATAAATTTAACGATATTGTCGGATAGTGTTTTAGCTTTGAATAATAAACAGTTAGAATTAAATAAAGAGTTGATATTTAATGAACTTAAGATTGAAAAAAATAAACTTTTGCCCGATATTACATTTCAATATTTTAGTGGTAGCAATGCTTATGAACCTCAAAAAAGATACATGGGTTATCAAATGGGGCTTAGTATTCCGTTATTTTGGGGAAATCAATCATCAAAAATAAAAGCTTTAAAGTTAAATACAGAAGCATATAACTTGTTTGTTCAATATAAACGGAGCGAACAAGTTATGAAACTAAAGCAAATGAATGAGCAAATTCTAAAGCAATTAAGCCTTGTAAATGAATTTAAAAAAGCGTTGGACGATAATGCAATGTTACTTTTAGAATTATTAAATAAAAACTTAAAATCGGGAAATAGCGATTATTTTAAATGGATTCAATCGATAGAAAATATTGTATCCCTAAAAAAAGAATACTACCAAGCACTAATTGACTTATATGTAAATTATTATGAATTTATACAGATGAATTATGAAGACTAAATTAACTATAATGATTGCAGTTTTTTTTCTGGCTTCATGTGGTACTCACAACGAAGAAAACAATGTGGCTAATACCGACAGTATAGAAACCATTGTTGTTACAAAAAAACAATTTGAGCAAGCCGAAATGCAATTAGGAAAAGTTGTTAAGCAATGCTTTCATGAGAAAATAAAAGCAAACGGAAAAATTGTTGCCTTACCCGAAGGAATGGTTAGTGTTAGCTTTCCTCTCAATGCTACCATTGCTAAAATATGGGTTTCTGATGGAAATTATGTAGAAAAAGGTAAGCCTATTATTACTTTGACCGGTAATGAAATTATTAAAATTCAACAAGAATATGCAACAGCTTTTTATAAATACCAATCTTTAAAAAAAGATTACGAACGTCAAAAAGAATTAGTAAAAGACAATATTGTTTCGACTAAGGATTTTCAACAATTAGAAATGGAATATAAAAATGCTCTTATCCAGTACAAATCTATGTTATCTGTATTGCAATTAATGGGCCTAAACGCATCAGCCATAGAAGAAGGAAATATTGAAAAAGAAATAAGCATAAAAGCTCCCATTTCCGGTATTGTTCAATTAAAAAACTTAATAGTGGGAAATTATGTACAACCGAATGTAACTCTTTTTGAAATGGTTGATCCAGCAAAATTACAAATATTAATTCCATTATTTGAAAAAGATGCAATAAATGCTCATATAGGTGATTCGTTGATTTTTTACAGAATAAACGAAAAAGATAAACTCTATTATGCAGTACTTACTTCGATTGGTAAAACGGTTGATAATGAGACTCATACCATTCGCGCATATGCAAAACCTATTTCATACGATAAAATTAATTTGTTTGTAAATTCATTTGTTCAAACAGAAATTTGGTATCACGATAAACTAAGCTGGTCGATACCAGAAGAAGCTTTAATTAAAGATAATAGCAATTATTATGTATTGGAATTAATAGATAAAAATGATTCTCAGTTTATATTTTTAAAACGAAATGTTCTTTTAGGAATAAGCGATAATAAACGATTTGAATTATTAGATAGTGTTAAAAATGATATTCTAATAAAAGGAGTTTCAATATTATTTTAAGTAGTATTTTGAAAATTAATTTTTTATTTAAAAAAAAAGGTTTACCTTTGTACAAGAAAGTGAGAAATTATTAGCTTTTGTTAATAAAATTCAAGACTTTCAAGTATTTATTTATTAATTATTAATTTTTATTTTTTTTATGAACATTTTTGTTGCTAATCTGAATTTTAAAATTCAGGACAATTTTTTGAGAGAACTTTTCGAAAATTATGGCGAAGTTAACTCAGCAAAAGTAATTATGGACCGTATGACCGGTCGTTCAAAAGGTTTTGGTTTTGTCGAAATGGCCAATGATCAAGATGCTCAAAACGCTATTAACGAACTTAACGGTAAAGAAGTTCAGGGCAAGGCATTGGTTGTAAAACAAGCTTATGACCGCGATAACGACCAACGTTCAAATCGTAGATAAAAGGTCTTTTTTCATTTGTTCAAGGGTGTGATTTTCGCACCCTTTTTTATTTTTAAAGGCTATGCTTAGTGTTTGTTTAAATATAGATAAAATTGAAGCAGGATGCGATGAGGCAGGTAGAGGTTGCTTAGCAGGTCCTGTATTTGCCGCAGCGGTTATTTTGCCACCCAACCTTATAATTGAAGGGCTTAACGATTCAAAACAGTTATCAGAAACCAAAAGATATGCATTGAGACCCATTATTGAGAAAATGGCTATTGATTTTGCTGTTGCATATTGTACTAACGACGAAATAGATCGTTTTAATATACTTAGGGCATCTATTATGGCTATGCATCGCTGTTTAGATAAATTAAAAGTCCGCCCAGAATTTATTGTGGTTGATGGCAATCGCTTTTACACATATCAAAATATTCCTCATCAA
Organism: Bacteroidales bacterium; assembly: GCA_013314715.1. NCBI lineage: Bacteria > Pseudomonadati > Bacteroidota > Bacteroidia > Bacteroidales > Bacteroidales bacterium. The sequence continues at coordinate 68,921 of JABUFC010000001.1, forward strand.
ACCATTGTAAAAGGTGATGGTAAATATATGAATATTGCTGCTGCATCGGTTTTGGCTAAAACTTACCGTGACGATTTTATGTTAAAACTTCATCATGAATTTCCTCAATATCATTGGAATGAAAATAAGGGGTACCCTACACAAAAGCATGTGGAAGCTATTGAAAAATATGGATATACCAAGTATCACAGAAAATCATTTCATTTAAAAAGCGATCAATGGTCGTTATTTTAGTTCGTTAAGAATTTCTTCGGCAGTAGCATATCTTTTTTCAATTCCTTTTATTAAAAAATGTTCTATCGTGGCTGAGTCATAAAAATGAGGAGGTTTAGGGAATACAAATTTATCGGTAGCTTTGGTTATTATTTTGTGCCAAATATTATTTTTTAAATAATGATACGAAGGCTTCGCATTTAATTGCATGTGCATAAGTTGAATTGGATTGCAGTGCGAAAATGGTACAACTTCTGTCAGAATCTGAAACGCCACTAATGCCCACATATATAAATCGCTGCTGAAAGTGCATAAATCATAGCGGTTCAATATCATTTCGGGAGGTGCATAAATCATTGTAAATGGAATAATATAATTACGAGGTAGGGATTCGTTTAACGCTATACAATTTCCAAAGTCCAGCAAAAAAATTTTATCATATTGTATTAATATGTTTGAGGGTTTTAGGTCGGTGTGAATGTATTTTAATTGATGTAATCGCTGAAGTTCTTGAAGTATTTTAATAAGTATATTTTCCTTGTGTTGTTTTATTTCTTTTTTAAGCGGGAAATTAAGAGTAATACCGTCGATATAACGATAGTAAAAAAAAAGCTGGTTTTCTATTTCAACTTTTTGAGGTTGCAATTCGGGATATAAGGCATTCATAATTTCTGCTTGCCTCAAAAATCGCCTTTGCTCAAATGGATGATCGTGTTTTTTAGGTTTGTATTGTTTTACAACTATTTTGTCGTTATTCGGAAGTGTTAGCAGATAAGTAATTCCAAAGCGTCCATGATGCCATATGTGTTGAGTAGGGTCGAGCCATATATCATGGTTGTATAGTTGAATCCGCATTATTGAACGGGTTTAACTTCAATCCATTGACCTTTTAATTGTGCGGCTATGTCGTTGTTGTACATAGCTTCGCAATATACAGCTGGATGGTAAAATTTACCGGCAAAAGTAGCATTAACGGGTATTTTAAATGTTTTAGTCTGTTTAGGAGCTAAGCTAAAATAATACATTATTTTATCATCGCGGATGTCTTTGTATTCGTAAGTATAACTTGCTTCGTTGGTAGCTGTTTCTATAATGCGGTCATTTAATATTTCCCAACCAGAAGGTATCGTATAAGTTAGAGCTAAGCGATTTTGATACGTTGTGGTTGAGTTAGTAACCTGAATAATGGCATACATGTCGGTAGTTTGATATAAGTTGTTAATATCAATAATATTACCATTATATGCTTCGTATTGTAATTTGATTTGGAGACCTTTTTCAAACGATGTTTCATTGGCAATGGGAAGTACGGCTTTTCGTATAATTTGTGCATAAATAGGGAAATTCGATTGGTTTTGAATTTCGAATGAGTGTTTCTGGTCGGCTTTTTCTATTGTTAGAGATTTAATGTATTTAAAACTTTCAATATTTTGGGTTTTATTATCAATTTTGATAGTTGCTTTTAGCGAGGTTCTAATTTTTTCGCCATTAAAGTATTCTGAGCATGCAATTAGTGCAAAAGCAAGCGATTGAGTACTATACCATTGGTTCGACGATAACATTTTTGAAAGCTCTTTGATAAGTACAAAGGCATGGGTTCGTTTTCCTAATTTAGAAAAAGCAATAGCTGTTAATGCTTTTTCGCGCATGTCGCTGCCATAAATATCTTCAAACATACGAGGTTGGTAAGTTGGCTTGAACGATGTTAGGAGCTTATTAGCAATACTTGCTTTACCTTGATAAGCATAGGCAGCAGCAAGAGGATAGCGTGCAAAATCAGATAGATTGTTGTTTTGTAATAAGCGGTTCATGGCACCCATTTCAATTTGCCCTGCCATTGATAATGTGAATAAACGATAGGCTTGAATGTATTGCGATGATGGACCTTTATCCATCCATTTCTGAGCAGCTTGTTTTTGATAGTCTTTCCATTTATTTAACACGCCTGAGGGTAGTGTATAGCCTGCTTTTTGGGCTTCAATTAAAAAATGACCCGTGTACGAAGTTATCCAATCGTCAACATTTTGATCACCTGGCCAGTATGAAAAGCCTCCTTGATAAGTCTGAAATTTTTGTAATTTTTGAAGTGCTATTTTTATATTATTTTCAATTTCTTTGGCTTTAGAGGGAGCCAGATCGGCTAATTTTGTCAAATATAGTTGAGGAAAGGCTTTAGAAACAGTTTGTTCTAAACAACCATGAGGATAACCAATTAAATAATTCATGTGTTTTTCAATATTAAGAGGAGGTATTGCGCTTATTTCGAGGGTATTGAAGTTTGTGCCTTTAATACCTAAGGGAGTTATCGAATTGGATAAATTTTTACCGGCTTCAATAAGGTAATTTTGTGTTATGGTGGTAAATGGATTGGGGTTTCGAACGTAAATCTGAATGGTTGATGATGATTTTTCATTACCAGAAAATGCACTAACTTCAATGGTTGCAAGTCCTGTTGTGCTTTGAGCTAATAATTCAAAATAAAGTGTTTTGTCGGAATTATATTTTAGTGTTGTTTGCTGATTGTTTGAACCCATAAGGCTGATAGGTCCATTCACTTTTACAGAAACTTGAGCTTGATTTAAATTTTTATCGTTAGAGAATATAGTAACAGGCATCTTTATTTTATCGTTTGTCGAAAGAACTCTTGGCAATGAGGGTATTACCATAATGGGTTTAATTACTTTAACCGATTTTTCGGTATTCCCGTATGCTTCTTGATTGCGAGCTACTACCATTGCTCTTACTTCGCCCATGTAGTTTGGAATATCAATGGTGTGAGAATTTTTTGAACCAGCCTTAAGATGGAATGGTCCCATAAAAATAACCATAGGTTTAAAACGCTTGGCTTTTTGAGCTTCGATAGCATCTAGTGCTTCTTTTAAGGCTTCGTCTCCTCCAATAGTGATGATATTCATTAGTTTGCCTGCTAAACCTTGTATGATGTAATCGTATAAATCCCATTGAGTAAATAAATAAGCTTCTTTTGCATAAAAATATTCCCATGGGTTAGGTGTTTTAAAATGGGTGAGGCTTAGCAAGCCTTCATCTACAATGGCTAACGTATAATACATTTCTTTGCCTTGTTTTTCGCTTACAGATAAAGTGTATTTATTTTCAGCTTTTAAACTATTAGGCATTGTAATAATAGGATTTAAGTGCGATTGCGGATTTTCAACGTTTATTCGTTGTATGCCATACAAGCGAATCGGTTTATCGTTTTCTTTTTGTTGGTATGGTTGTATAAGAGTAATATGGGCATAAACGTTGGGACTCATATCGGCAGTTGCTTTAAATTGGTAGGTATTTATGCCTGCAACGGTATTGACCCATTGATAATGAATAATACCCTTGTTGTTTTCAAGAGATATTAAAGCTCTACCGTTTTTGCTTCCAGGAAACGATAATACAATATTATCATTAACATTATATTTTTCTTTATCGCTAGTAAAAATTAATTGGGTGGACGCTTGTTCGTGTTCGGTCATTTGTCTGCTACGCCATTCTGGCCAGTCAATGTAAACAATTTTACCCGCCGAATGATTACTTTCGAGGTCTTTAACTATTATCAAGTATCGTCCCCATTCAGGTTTATTGATGCGAATATTCCATTCTAGGTGTCCCTGATTGGTATGTAATGTGTCAGACATTACAAGTTTGAAATACGATTGAGCATTGTAATTAAAATCAAAATATTCATCGTTTTGATCCCACCACCAACGCCAGTCGAGCTTGTAAAGTCGACAATCAATACGATGCGATTCCTGTAATATTTTTCCTTGTGGTGTAACAGTTACAATATCGATACGATGGTTGCGGTCGGTATATAAAATGCCATATTCTTTATCTCCTTGAGGTGTTAATAATCCAACAAACGATGAGTATGGGCAATAATTGAATGTGGTTTGATCGATACTAAATTCACCACCTTTTTCGAAAACTTTAGTGGTAAAAACAGCTTTCATCATTCCAGAAGCCTCATCACTTACTGTAAAATTGGGAATAAAGCTAATATTGCCGTTTTCGTCAAGTTCTTTTGAAACAATATTTTCTGTTTGAGGATAATATTTTTTTGTTGGATCGTCGAAAACGAAATTTTTAAAAGCTTTAAAAGTAGTAGTAATTGGATATAATGTGCCATCTACTTGTACTTTCAATCCATTGGCGGGAGCACCATGTAGCCATTCAGAATGTAGATTGATATTTGTTTTTTCGTTAGGTGTTAAGATTTCTTGTGAGCTTGATAAATTTATTTTCAATCGGTTAGGCTTAATAGTTTCAATACTTAAAGTTTTAGAAAAGGTAGTAGCCCCTACTTTGACCTGTAGGGAGTAATTACCTGTTACAGCATCGTAAGGAGTTGCGGTGCGAAATGTATAAACATTGCTTTCATTTTTATTAAAAAGCTGTTTTTTGATTAAATTATGCATAGGGTCATAAAGCTCAAAAATAATGGGTTGTTTAGCAGGAAGCAAATTTCGACCTTCTTGAAGCATAAAGGTTAAATACAAACTATCGCCCGGACGCCATACACCACGTTCACCGTAAATATAGCCTTTTAATCCATTGGTAAATGATTGTCCCGAAACATCAAAAGCCGCTGTATTGAGTGATTGTCCATTGTTTAACTTAATATAGGCTTTCATATTTTCCTTTTGTGCAACAATAAATGAGGCTTCTTCTTTTAAGTCAAAAACAATTTTACCATCAGAATCGGTTATTCCTTTTGAAATACTTTGTTTGGGGTAGTTAAATACTTCAATTTCTACTCCCGTCATAGGTTCTGCATTGCTTATATTAGCAGCAAAAACAGTGATTTGATTATTGGGCGATTTTTTGACAATTAAAGCGATGTCGCTGGCATATACATTTTTTGATACACAATGATGACTGCCATAATAGGCTTTATGACAAGGATTTTCTCGGTTATCCCAATATTCGTAATAATCATAATCATCGTTATAATAGTAGTCGTAGTAGTCGCTGTATGAGTCAAAATAATCAAAGCTTTGATTGATATTTGAATTTTGAGTAATATTTTCGTTGCATGGATATAGTGTCTGGTGTTGTCTAAAACCTAACGATATTCGATAAATTGCACCCGGTTGAGTTTTTACGTATTTTGAAATGTCTAAATAAAAGCGTTTCCATTGATTTTTATCATTTGGGTTGATGTTTAATTTTACTGTACCTTTATAAATTATTTTTCCAACGCGTTGAAGCTCATCACTTCCATTATAGTTGTTGATTTGTAAAAACTGTAAAACATTGTTATCAAAAATTTGAACAATACGAACATCAACTTCTTTTAAGTTCATTGTTAAAAAAGGTATAATGCTTCCGTTTTGGTTTGTTGGAATAATAAAGCTTTCGTCGGCGAATTTTACTTGGGGTTTAATGTCTTCAAATGTAATAGCAAAGTCTTTTGAATCATTAAATGGCTTTTGGTGGGTATTTAAAATACCTTGATAAACATGTAAAGTAAAATCGCCAATAAGTGTTTCACTAGGGTATACGATTATTTCATTCGATTCAATAGTAAACCGCAATATCTGATCTTTTTCTAGCGTAATAAGTCCACCTAAATCTTGTTTGTCATCAATAGGATCGGAAAAAATAAGATGAATACTTTGTTCAGGATATTTGCGTACAATGCAATCTAACAATACAAATTGATTTAGCGATGGAATGTTGATCTCTTTTTTAATTTTTGATGATATACCTAATTTTGTTCCATTGCATTCGATACTTAAGAGAGCTGATTGTTCGGTACGAGGAACGCTATCAATAATAATCTGATAAGTTAATTGGTCGTTTGTATTGAGTTTAAAAGGTAAATTTTTTCCACTTAGTTGAACGGTTATACACGCTTGTATGTTTTCTAATGTTTCTATATCCGATAATTCTAAATTTGCTATTATTTGTTCAAGACTATAATTTGACCGTAGTGTTTTTATCGAATATTGTTCGATTTTAAAGGTTTGAGGAATAATAAAAAATGAGAAAATAAAATCGTTTAGCTTATTTACATTGATAATTTGGTTTATTTTAAATGTTGCAATGTATTGTTTTTCATAATCAAACGGTTTATTGGGCTTGAAGGCTAAAGTATATTCATCTTTCCAATATACTTTTCCATCAATAGAAGGTGAAAAGCTTAAAATGTTTTGTAAGTCTTCATTACTTATTGATTTGTTTATGTCAAGATTATGATTGAGTTCAATGACGATCTCGCTATTTCGCGATATATAACCTGAAGTAAAGGCATTGATGTATTCGGCATATTCTTCGTAATCAGAAAGCTCAGGCTTTGAAGGTTTAAATATTTTTACTAATGAAAAAACAAATGCTACTCCTAAAATTAGAATAGTAATGCTAATTAAAAGCTTTTTAGTATTCATAGTCTTGTTTTTGAAAGTTTAGTCAAACATACGAAATAAATATATATTGACAAAAAAATTACAATAGAAATAATTTAAATATATTGTTTATTCTGTTTTAAAAGCTAACGATTAAATGATTTAAAGATGTCGAAATGGCATTGAATTGTGATTGTGATAATGACATAGTGGCATATTTAGTTTAGGGATTGAAATTTGTAAATGTTAAATTCAAAAATAAAAAAATATGAATCTAGACAAATTTACAATTAAATCGAGAGAAGTTATTGAGCATGCTATTCAACTAGCCGAGCAACAACAAAATCAGGCAATTGAGAATGGTCATATACTGCAAGCTTTGTTCGATAAAGAAGAGAGTATTTTGCAGTATTTGTTAGGTAAAATGAATATTTCAACTGACGATTTAAAACGCGTTTTGCAGCAAATACTAAAATCTTATCCAAAGGTTCAAGGTGGTAATGTGTATTTATCGTCGTCTGCCGATAAAGCTATACGCAAGGCAAACGAATTGGCTGCTGAAATGGGCGACCAGTTCGTTGCTGTTGAACATTTACTGATTGGAATTGTTCAGGCAGGCGATAATATAGCCCAAATGCTTAAAGATTTTGGTGTTAAGGAAGATCTGCTCAAGAAAAGCATTCAAGAATTAAGAAAAGGAGCAAAGGTAAATAGTCAATCGGCCGAATCTTCGTACAATGCTCTCAACCGTTTTGCTATTAATCTGAACGAACAAGCTCGAAATGGAAAACTCGATCCTGTTATTGGTCGCGATGACGAAATTAGAAGGGTATTACAAATTCTTTCACGCAGAACTAAAAATAATCCTGTATTGATTGGTGAACCTGGAGTTGGTAAAACAGCAATTGTCGAAGGATTAGCTCATCGAATAGTAAAAGGCGATGTTCCCGAAAATCTTAAATCGAAGCAAGTCTTTTCGCTTGATATGGGAGCATTGATTGCCGGAGCTATGTATAAGGGCGAATTCGAAGAACGTTTGAAGTCTGTAGTTAAAGAAGTTATCGCCTCCGATGGTGAAATTATTTTGTTCATCGACGAAATACATACATTGGTGGGTGCTGGTAAGAGCGAGGGCGCTATGGATGCTGCCAATATTCTGAAACCGGCACTAGCTCGAGGCGAATTAAGAGCAATTGGTGCTACTACACTCAACGAATATCAAAAATATTTCGAAAAAGATAAAGCCTTAGAGCGTCGTTTTCAAATTGTAATGGTAGATGAGCCTAGCACTACCGATGCTATTTCTATTCTACGTGGTTTAAAAGAACGATATGAGTCGCATCATCGTGTGCGTATTAAAGACGAAGCTATCGTTGCATCGGTTGAGTTATCATCGCGTTATATCACCGATAGACATCTACCCGACAAAGCTATTGACTTGATTGACGAAGCTGCTTCGAAATTGCGTTTGGAAATGAATTCTGTGCCCGAAGAAATCGACGAACTCGAACGCCGTATTAAGCAACTCGAAATTGAACGTCAGGGTATTAAACGCGAGAACGATAAATTGAAATTATCGGTTATTGAAAAAGAATTAAGTGAACTTAATCAACAAAGAGCCGAATTACGATCCAAATGGGAAAACGAACGAAAAATAGTAAATGCTATACAAAAACAAAAAGAATTACTCGAGCAATATAAATATGAAGCGGAAGTTGCTGAACGCGAAGGTTTATACGATAAAGTAGCAGAACTCCGATATGGAAAAATGCGGGAGGCTCAGCAAAAAATTGAACAATTAAAAGAAGAACTCAAAAATGTTCAAGGCGAAAAGCCACTAATTAAAGAAGAAGTGGATGCCGAAGATATTGCCGAAGTGGTATCAAAATGGACGGGTGTGCCTGTTTCTCGTATGTTACAAAGCGAACGCGAAAAACTTTTACATCTCGAAGAAGAACTTCATAAACGTGTAGTAGGACAAGATGAGGCCATTAAGGCTGTTGCTGATGCCGTTAGACGAAGTAGGGCAGGTTTACAAGATGCTAAAAAACCTATCGGTTCCTTTATTTTCCTAGGTACAACAGGAGTCGGTAAAACCGAATTAGCTAAAGCTTTAGCAGAATTTTTGTTCGACGATGAAAATTTGATGACACGCATTGATATGAGTGAATATCAGGAACGTCATTCTGTATCGCGATTAATTGGTGCACCTCCGGGTTATGTTGGTTACGACGAAGGTGGTCAGTTAACCGAAGCTGTGCGTCGAAAACCATATTCCGTTGTTTTACTCGACGAAATCGAAAAAGCACATCCCGATGTATTTAACATATTGCTTCAAGTGTTAGACGATGGACGTTTAACCGATAATAAAGGTAGGGTGGTGAATTTCAAAAATACCATCATTATTATGACTTCTAATATTGGTTCACACATTATTTACGATGAGTTTGAAAATATAAAATTGCATAATAAAGACGAAGTACTCGAACGTACCAAAGAAAAAGTCTTACAGTTGTTGCGTCAAACTGTACGTCCTGAGTTTTTGAACCGTGTTGATGAAATTATAATGTTTGCTCCATTGATGAGCGATGACGTAAAAGAAATAGTGAAATTACAATTGAATCAATTAAAACAAATGCTTTTAAAGAATGGTATTAAAATGGATTATTCGCCGGCACTGGTCGATTGGATTGCCGATAGAGGTTTTGAAATTCAGTTGGGAGCTCGTCCTATTAAGCGGTTAATTCAACGCGAAATTGTGAACGAATTGTCTAAAGCTATTTTGCAAGGTGAAGTTCGTCCCGATAATGGTATTTATATCGATGTTAAGAATAATCAATTGCAATTTGAAAGTATTGTAGAAGCAGAGGAAATATAATATAAATCATATAATAAAAGAGGCTGACTTAAATTTGAGTCAGCCTCTTTTTTTTGTTAATAATTTTGATTATTGGTGTTAACCACCTTATGGACAATTTAAAGCATTCGGAATTTTGTTACTTTGAAATGCACTAGCACATTGTTAATATAGAAAATTCATAAAAACGTTTTTAAGTTAAACAATGGATGAATTATGATCTTAAAATATTCTTCTTCTGTGCCAATTAATATCGTTGTCTTTTTTTAAAAAGTTACAGGTAACGGTTGAGGCTATATGCAGTAAGGTATTTTGGGCTACTTTGCTGTCCACCAACACCGAAGTTCGAGCGGAGCAGAATGCTTGAATTTCAAGTGAAACCCTTATTGCATATAGCCTTTGTTAGCATTTGTTTATTTTTTTTTATAAATCCATACTCTGTTTTTTACAAGTCCGAATAGTATAGGGGTTAAAAACAGCAATACAATCGCAGCTAAACCTCTGTTCTGTTTGCGTTGTGCGCGAGTCTTACCACCCGGACTAATAAAATTTATCAAATAAATAGCAAAAATAACTCCTAAAGGAATTTTTGTAATAAAAGCCAGCAATGTTTTAAAAATATTCCGATTGTCCTGGAAAGTTGTTATTAATATCCATATCAATAAACCGCATTCAATAACGATAAGGATATTTCTTACAATATCATTTTGAACTTTATCTCCAATCAGAATAAAAAGTCCTACGGGTGCAAGCACCAGCATAAATACTTTTGTAAGGTCTGCAAAATCTCTGTAAACTGTTATAGTTTTTGTAAAACCGAGGATTATTCCGAGAAGCAAAATAGCTATACCAATGTAAATGTAATATTCAGACGGTATGTTTTTGAAGAGCTCCATTACCTATTTTTTATATTTTTTTATTATTGAAATTGCTAATTCTGTACATTCTGCAATAGCTTTCTTGAATTTTCTTTTTCCCATTTTCTCCTCATTAAAATCAATTATTATTGCTGTATCATCTTTAGAATTGGGTAATATTTCATAGTTACTATCATATTTTTTACTTATAAAGTTGGATAATGCATCAAAAACATCTGATTGAATTTTTTTGATTTCATCAGATGTTGCCTGTTCCGAGCTATAATTTAAACCATAAACTAATGTGCCTTTTTGAACATAAATTACAAGAACACCTTCCTCTAAAGGCTGTATGGGGACAAACTTTGCTCTTAATTTAGACTTAGGGTCTTCATTTGTAATAAACAAATATTCTAATCCTTGTCCTTTTTCTGGGTCATAATTTTCACGATTATAACGAGGTCCCATTAAAAAGTCAACATTCTTTTTTTGAATAGCTGCCAATACCTCTTTGGCTATTTGAGTATAGGTTTCTGCATTCTTTTTTATAGTTGTCGCAACAAGCAATACTAAAACAGGAATAGCCACTTGCGTAAAATTGATTATAGAACTCAATAATTCGTTTGTGTCGAAATTATTATTTATTAAAAGGCCAATAATTGCCAGAACACTCATAATACCTAGTGCAAGAGACAGCATTTCGTTTATTCTTTCTTTATCCATAAAATATATTTTTAAATGTTAAACGCCTTTATTATTTTACCATCATAATTATAACCAATAGTTTTATTTTCAAAATATTCTGTCATTTTTTGTTTTTCAGCACTGTTTGGAAGAGTTCTAACAAAATTATATATTTTCTCCCAGGTCAGACGGGAAAATTTTCTTTCGGGTGCTTCAACAATGTGTTTGTCAAACTCTGCTTCAATTTCTGGTTCCCGGGATTGCATTAACAAGATATAAAATTCAAAGTCAGTATTAAGTTGTTTAGCCATCCAACTACCTAGTAACCAATATCGCATAAGTTCGTATCGTTCTTCTTTAATGGCAATAGTTTCGTAGTCTGATTTAAATATTTGTTGAAACAGTTTTTTGCCTCCTGTTTCGTATTTTTTTCTATTATGCAAATCACTTGGCTTAGTTTCATTCTTTGCTGTCAGTTTTGCTTCTAAAAAATATAAAACTTTGTCCGTTTTTATAATAATGTCTGGCTCTGAACCTCTGGTAATGGTTTCACCAAATTCAATACGTGCTTTATTCAATAATGACCAGTTCGATTTTTCTTTTGGTGAGTAAGACCATAAAATTAATTCTGTTTCTTTTATTCTTTTTTGTGATAAGTCAGTTAGAAATTTTACCAGAAAGTCTTGTCTGTCAAGAAATCTCATAACATTCCAAGTTAGTGCATCCTCGCTGTTGTCTCGTGCAATTCGACTTTCTCTTTTGACTTTTAAAATTTCTTCATATAGTATCTTGTCAGAATTGTCAAACCATAACAAATTTTCCTGCTCTGTTTCATACTCAAAAGTTGTTGGCGAAATATAGATTTTATGGATAGGACATTGATATTTTTGTTCTCTTTTAAAAACTTGTCTTTGTCGCTCAACTTTTATTGAACAATCTTTCACAGGACATTCAACCGAATTTTCTTCGATTTTTATTTCTGGCTTTAATTCTTTCAGTCCGAACATAATTGTCTGTTGATCTTTATAAATAAATGCTAACTCGTTTATAACCTTACCAAAAGTAATTATATACATCTATTTTGGGTGTATAACCGTACTTTTTTAGGTGTTTTTATGCAAAAATAATTATTATTTTCAAATCATCAAAAGGAGATTTAATTTTTTGTAAACTTTTTTGAGACACATGAGTATATATTTTCTTAGTCTTTGAACTTTTATGGACTAAAAGTTCTTGGATATTGGTAACTCAGTCCCTGATTTAAGCAAGTGTATTTAATAGCTATATCGAAACCAAAAAAAAGTTTAGGGCTTTCCAAACAACTCATATAGAATGAATTGGCTTAAAAAAATCGAATACTTTTTGAAACTAAAAATGGTATTATTACCTTCGCAGCAAAAAAATATGTTACGAACACATACTTGTGGTGAATTAAGAATACATGATGTAAATAAAGAAGTTAAGCTTAGTGGCTGGATACAACGTATTCGCGATAAAGGTGCAATGATTTGGATCGATTTACGCGACCGATACGGAATTACACAACTGGTTTTTTATAGAGATGAATGCAGTCAAGAAATGCTTTCAAAAGTATATTCTTTGGGACGTGAATATGTAATTCAAATAAAAGGTATCGTTGTCGAACGGGAATCAAAAAATTCAAAAATTCCTACAGGCGACATAGAAATTAAAGTATCAGAATTAAATATTTTAAATGAATCGTTAACTCCTCCATTTACAATAGAAGACGATACAGATGGGGGCGATGAATTAAGAATGAAATACCGTTACTTAGATTTGCGTCGAAACGTAGTAAAAGAAAAATTAGAACTACGTCATCGTTTGGCTCAGACCACTCGAACTTATCTTGATCAACATAATTTTTTAGAAATAGAAACCCCTTTTTTAATTAAATCTACTCCCGAGGGTGCTCGCGATTTTATCGTACCTTCGAGGTTGCATCCTGGCGAATTTTATGCTTTGCCTCAATCGCCACAAACATTTAAGCAATTGCTTATGGTTTCGGGGTTCGATCGTTATTTTCAATTAGTTCGATGTTTTCGCGATGAAGATTTACGAGCCGATCGTCAACCTGAGTTTACACAAATAGACTGTGAAATGTCATTTGTAGAACAAGAAGATATACTTCAAATTTTTGAAGGACTCATTCGTTATTTATTTAAAAAAGAAAAAAACATCGAACTTCCCAAATTCCCTCGTATAACTTATACCGAAGCTATACAAAAATATGGTAGCGACAAACCCGATATTCGCTTCGGAATGGAGTTCCAAGATATAGCAACCATAGTCAAAGGAAAAGGATTTAAAGTATTTGATGAGGCTGAAACCATTTTAGCTATCAACGCAAAAGGCTGTAATAGTTTTACACGTAAACAAATAGACGAATTAACAGAGTTTGTTAAACGACCTCAAATTGGGGCTGGAGGGCTTATTTATATCCGTTATCAAGAAGATAGCACGATAAAGTCATCGGTAGATAAGTTTTATACTTCTGACGATTTAAAAGTAGTTTGCGAATATTGTCAGGCACAACCAGGCGATATGATTTTGATATTAGCTGGCAGAAAAAAACAAACTTACAAGGCTATGAGTGAATTGCGACTCGAAATGGGTAACCGATTGGGACTTAGACCTAGCCATGTTTATGCTCCTCTTTGGGTAATTGATTTCCCTCTATTCGAATGGGACGACGAAACTCAACGTTACTATGCTATGCACCATCCTTTTACATCGCCAAAAAACGAAGATATTCCTTTGCTTGATACAGATACAAGTGCTGTAAGAGCCAACGCATACGATTTGGTGATAAATGGCGTTGAAATAGGCGGAGGGTCAATACGTATTCACTCACGCGAAGTGCAAAAGAAAATGTTTAATATTTTAGGTTTTACCGATGAGCAAACACAACAACAATTTGGCTTTCTTTTAGGCGCTTTTGAATATGGAGCACCTCCACATGGAGGAATAGCATTAGGCTTTGACCGCTTATGTGCTATGTTTGGTGGAAGCGAAAGCATTCGCGATTATATCGCATTCCCCAAAAACCAAGCAGCACGCGATACTATGATTGATGCACCATCTACGGTTAGCGAAGAACAATTAAAAGAACTAAATATTGCTATCTCTGTTTACAAACAATAGTTTGAATACATGACAAAATGTTAATTTTAAAATTTAATTTTTTTATTACATCTTTGTACAAAAATTTAAAATTGGAACAATGGAAATTAAAAATTATTTAAAAGGTGGTGAATTTTTAATTCACGATGCAAAATTTAGTAATGTATTTATTCCTGAAGAATTCAGCGAAGAACAACGTATGATTGCCGATATGTGTCAAGATTTTCTCGAAAAAGAAGTTTTCCCTAATCTCGACCGTATCGATGCACAAGAAAAAGGCTTAATGCCATTGTTGTTAAAAAAAACAGGTGAATTAGGATTATTAGGTTTATCTATTCCTGAAGAATACGGCGGTTATGGACAATCGTTTGTAACTTCTATGATTGCTGCCGATGTTCTTGGAGCAGGACATTCATATGCAGTGGCATATTCTGCTGATACTGGCATAGGTACACTCCCATTGTTGTACTATGGAAGCGAAGAGTTAAAGCAAAAATATTTACCCAAAATTGCAACCGGTGAATTGTTAACTGCTTATTGCCTTACCGAACCTGGTGCCGGCTCCGATGCCAATAGCGGACGTACGCGTGCCGTTTTATCCGAAGATGGCAAACACTATATTTTAAACGGACAAAAAATGTGGATAACCAATGGTGGCTTTGCCGATATTTTAACCGTTTTTGCTAAAGTTGATAACGACAAAATATTAAGTTGCTTCCTTGTTGAACGTAATACTCCTGGTGTTACATTTGGAGCAGAAGAACATAAAATGGGTATTAAAGGTTCTTCAACGGTACAAATATTTTTTAACGACTGCAAAATACCGGTTGAGAATATGATTGGCAAACGTGGCGAAGGTTTTCGTATTGCTCTTAATATTCTTCATATCGGACGTATTAAATTAGGTGCTAATGTGATTGGTTCCATAAAAAGAGCCATCAATCATTCGGTACAATATGCCAATGAACGTAAGCAGTTTGGACAGTTAATTAGCAATTATGGAGCCATTAAATATAAATTAGCCGAACAAGTTATACGTTGTTTTGCTAATGAATCAGCACTTTACAGAACCTCTGCTTATGTTGACGAAACCATACAAAACGAAATGAACAATGGTAAGAAAAAAGAAGAAGCTTACCTCACTGCTATTGGCGAATATGCTTTAGAAGCTGCTATTCTTAAAGTATTTGGTTCTGAAGTATTGGATTATGTGGTTGACGAGGCTGTTCAAATTCACGGAGGTATGGGGTTCTCTGCCGAAATGCCCGTCGATCGTTGTTATCGCGATTCACGTATCAATCGAATATTCGAAGGAACTAACGAAATCAACCGTTTAGTTGTTGCTGACCAATATTTAAAATTAGCAAAAAAATCTGATTCTCCACTTGCTAATAAAGCTAAAGAATTATATAATAACCTTGAACAATTGTTGCCTGCTAGTTATTCATCAGATTATTTTGAGTATAAAACCAATTTAATTGAAAATTTCAAAAAAGCTGTTTTGATTACTCAATATGCTGCATATGAAACATTAGGTAAACAATATTCGGGCGAACAAGAAATTCAAATGAATATTTCGGATATGATTATTCAAACCTATGCTGCCGAATCGTTGATGCTTAGAGTTAAAAAATTAATGAATTTAAAAGCTGATTCAGAGATTGCTATATACAAAGATATTCTTGATGTATTTGTACAGGAAGCAGCTCTTAAAATTTATGGTTATGCAATAGATGCTGTTGCATCGTTTGCTAATAGTGATGATTATAAGAAAATACAAATGGCATTAACTAAGCTAATGACTTTTGAGCCTGTAAATGTTAAAGAAGCTCGTCGCCGTATTGCCAATAAACTCATTGAAGATAATATTTATAAATTTTAGTAATTATTAGCTAATTTGTATTTTTATCTTACCACTTTATTTAGATTATCGTATTTTCGAAGTCTAAGTAAAGTGGTTTTTTATTAAGTATTGAGACCTTTTCAACCTAAGTAGGATGAATAAACAAATTCAATCAGGCTAATAAAAATTGTAATATTTTTAGAAGAATAAATTCTACACTCACCGTCATACCGAGCCTGTCGAGGTATAACCATACACAAAACTAAATAAGCATTGGGGTCATTCTTCGTCAAGCTCAGAATGACGACAAAAAGATTGGACTCGATCAAAAAAGAAGTTTTGCAAAGGTTTTGTATTAGAATTAGAACAATTAATTTTAATAAGAACATTAAAAAAGTATTTTTTTATTACGAATCGATGTTGTATTTTTTTGTTTTTTAATGGTATGATAATCAAAAAATGTAAATAAATTTTTACACTTAATTCATTACCTTTGCAAAAAAAAAATATGCGTTATATATATATCCTTTTATTAGTTTGGGCTCTAAGTGCTCAATCGCAAACAACGGGTTACTATTTTGTAGCATTTAAAGATAAAGCTTATAATACTTATAGCCTAAATGTCCCTTCTGCTTTTTTGTCACAGCGAGCCCTAGACAGAAGAACACGTCAGCAGATAATTATTGATAGCCTCGATTTACCTGTTAGCGATAATTATATAAATCAATTAACTGCTTTAGGTTTCAACATACATAGTAAATCTAAATGGTTAAATGGGGTTATTGTTATTTTAAATAATTCGACCGATTTTAATACCATTCAAACTCTTCAATTTGTTAAGTCAATTAAATATTTGCGTCCTCTCAATCCTGTAAAATCTAAGATTGAAAAATTTGAGGTGGCTACTAAGCAATACAATTATGGCTATGCAGCTAACCAAATAGAAATGATGAATGGGCAGTACCTTCATAATTTGGGCAAAAAGGGTGAGGGAATGCTTATTGCTGTTTTAGATGCTGGTTTTATAGGAGTTGATACCATTCGATATTTTGATTCATTGCATGTTCAGAATCGTATTGTACTTACTCGTGATATAGTTGATGGCTACAACGATTCATACGTTTACGAAAGTCATCCTCACGGAACGATGGTTTTATCTACAATGGTGGTTTTGCGAAATAATGAATTTGTAGGTACTTCGCCTAAAGCCTCCTATGCTTTAATCCGAACAGAAGAAGGAGCACACGAATATATACTTGAGGAATATGCATGGGTAATAGGTGCAGAATTAGCCGATAGCATAGGGGCTGATGTAATTAACTCCAGTTTAGGATATACAACGTTTGACGATAGTACAATGAACCATACGTGGGCTGATTTGACGGGTAGAGTAGCGGTATCGAGTATAGCTGCTACTATTTGTGCCCGCAAAGGTATGATTGTATGTGTGAGTGCAGGTAATTCAGGCGATGATATTTGGCGTAAAATAGGATCTCCTGCCGATGCCGATAGTGTATTAACGGTTGGGGCTGTCGATGCCAACAGAAATTATGCATATTTTAGCTCTCAAGGTTATTCAGCCGATGGGCGTGTTAAACCCGATGTAAGCGCACAAGGGTTATCGTCAGCCATCATTCGCGAAGATGGCACATTAACGTTTGGCAGCGGTACTTCATTCTCGTCGCCCATATTATGTGGGCTTGTTACTTGCTTGTGGCAAGCTAACCCTCAAAAAAATAATATGGAAATAATAGAGGCAGTCCGTAAATCGGCTAGTCAATATAATACTCCAGACAGCCTTTTAGGCTATGGAATACCTAATTTTGAGTTGGCAAATCATATTTTAGCGGGAATAGATGCTAATTTTCAAAACAATTGGTTAGTAAAATCTGTATATCCTAACCCTTGTGAGCAGGGAGTTACTATAAACTACTCATCGCCAGTTTATACACAGGTTCAAATTTCAATGTTTTCTGTTGATGGAAAGTTGGTTTATCAATTATTCCCTTGGTTTGAACTTACCAATGAGGGAAGTCTTTATATTCCAATGTCGGCTTTTGATAAGGGTTATTATTGGTTTGAAATTTATTCTAACGAAGCTAAGGTGGTGATTCCCGTAGTAAAAAAGTAACTATGTCCGATAAACATATAAAACTTAGCCAGTTAGCCGTATTAGTAAAAGAAGTAATTAATATTTCTTTTTCGCAACATATATGGGTAAAGGCTGAGATTAGCGAACTTCACGAAAACCGCAATGGAAATTGTTATTTAGAACTAATAGAAAAAGATAATGAAAGCGACAAAATAATAGCAAAGTTCAGAGCTATTATTTGGGATAAAACCTATCGTTTATTAAAACCATATTTTGAATCGACTACTCATTCAAATCTTAAGGCAGGCATAAATGTATTAGTTTTAGTAAAGGTTGAGTATAACGAAGTATATGGTATTTCTTTGCAGATAATAGATATTGACCCTACATATACTATTGGAGACTTAGAGCAACGAAGAGCATTGGTTATTCAGCAACTTGTTTCCGATGGTGTATTTGAAATGAACAAAGAACTCGAATTTCCTTTAGTCCCCCAACGAATAGCCATCATCTCGTCTGATACAGCTGCCGGATACGAAGATTTTTGCAATCAGTTGAATCATAACCCTTATGGTTTTAAATACAAAATAACGCTATTTAAAGCTTTTATGCAAGGTGATTTAGCAGAGCAAAGTATTATACAGGCTATGGAAAAGATTCCCGTTCAACAATATGATGTGCTTGTTATTACTCGTGGTGGAGGCAGTAAAAGCGATTTAGCATGTTTCGACCACTACGATTTAGCTAATAATATTGCACAATTTCCATTGCCTGTCATCGCCGCTATTGGACATGAACGCGATACTTCTGTAGCCGATTTAGTAGCTCATACTCGTGTTAAAACTCCTACTGCAGCTGCTGAATATATTATTCAAAAAACAGCTGAATATTGGCAGTATATAAATTCATTGTACAACAATGTAACGCAATATTCTAGTGAAATAATTGAAAAAGAGTTTAATAAATTAGAACAAGCTACTAAAACGATTAGGAATGTTCAAAATATTCTTAAAATAAAAAAACAACAATTGTGGTATAATAGCGAAAAAATTAATTGGACAGTACAGAAGAATTTGAAAAAAGAGCAACAATCATTATTATTACTCAAGCGTCAATTCAATAATATAACTAAACGTGTCATTCTTTTACAACATAAACAATTAAGCCAAAAGGTTCATCAATTAGCAAACGTTATAAAAGTTCAAATAAAAATGAATGAACAAAACCTTCATCATATTGAGAAAACAATCGATGCTTATAATCCGAAACATGTTTTAGCTAGGGGATATTCCATCACTATGAAAAATGGTAAAGTGGTAAAGGCAGTCGATTTTATTAAAAATGATGATATCATTGAAACAATTTTAAGTAATGGTAAAATCGAAAGTAAAGTAATAAAATAATTCATAAAGCTATGGCAAAGAAAGAATTATCGTATAAATTAGCAATGGAAGAACTTGAAAGCATTGTTAAACAATTAGAAGATGAAGATGTAGATGTTGATAAACTTGCCGGAATGATTCAAAGGGCATCCGAACTTATTCAATTTTGTAAAGCTCGTTTAATAAAAAGTCAGGAAGAAGTAGAAAAGGCACTAAAAATGTTTAACGAAGAAAATGAAGATTAATTTTGTAAAGAAAGATTGGACTAAAAGTAATTTTATTACCATTATCAGTTTTACCTTAAAACAGTATCTGTTTTGGATGCTGTATTTTCAGCTTTTGCGTCTTATTTTTTTAGTATATAATTGGTCTGAAATTGGCGATAGTGATTTTGTTGAAGTAATAAAAGCTTTTTGGTATGCCATTTATCTCGACAATTCGACTACTGGTTACATCATGATGTTTCCAATATTTGTTACTATTATTAAATCGTTATTTCAAACCAATTTTTTTAATCATTTATTGCGAGTTTATCATGGACTTTTTATATTTATTGCAACCTCTATAAGTATTGCCGAATTGCCTCTTTATGACGAATGGAAAGTTAAAATAAATTACAAAGCTATTTCATATTTAAGTCGACCTAATGAAGTATTTCAAACAGCATCTGTTACAGAAGTAATATTTGGCTTTTTGTCTATTGCATTTATTGTATTTATAGCTATTTGGGCTTTTAATAGGTGGATTTTTCCAAAAACTAAAATGCAACGAAGTTTTATTGCTTCGTTAGCACATTTATTTTTATTACCAATTTGCTTTATTTGGGGCATAAGAGGAGGTTTACAAGAAATACCGATTCATCAAGCAGATGTTTATTATTCAAAAAATAATTTTTTAAATTTAGTAGCGGTAAACTCTGCTTGGAATTTAGGATCCAGCATTGATAAAAATCATTACTTTAAAAACACGAATCCTTTTATATTTCTTTCGTTCAAAGAAGCTAAATTTAAGGTCGATAGTTTATACAATGTACCAAAAGACACATCTATAAGGGTTTTAAATATAAAAAATAAACCCAATATTGTTATTTTATTACTAGAAAGCTGGTCGGCAGATTGTATTAAGAGTTTAGGCGGTTACGATAGTATTACTCCCAATTTTGATGCATTAGCTCAAGAAGGAATATTATTTACTAATGTTTTCGGAAGTGGTGGTTTGAGCGATCAGGGAATAGCAGCTGTTTTAAGTGCTCAACCTGCATTACCCGAAGTAATTATTGTTAATCAGCCCGATAAATTTATTAAATTACCAAGTATTTCATCCGATTTAAAAAAACAGGGCTACTATACTTTTTTTATGTTTGGTGGGCAATTAAGTTATGGTAATATTAAGGCATATTTAATGACCAAAGATTTCGATAAGATTATAGAAGGTAACGATTTTCCATCAAAAATTCCAAGAGGTAGGTTAGGCATACATGATGAATATTTGCTTAATTTTTTTGCAGACTCATTGCATATGTTACGACAACCTTTCTTTTCAATGGTATTTACCTTATCGAGTCATAATCCATACGATATGCCCTATGCCGAAAAATTTAATTGGGGAGGTGATGCCCAAAAATATATTAATTCAATGGCATATGCAGATAGTAGTTTAGGTGTGTTTTTTAATAAAGTTAAAAAAATGCCTTTTTATAAAAATACTCTCTTTGTTTTAGTGTCTGACCATAGTCACAATTCTCCCAAAGGGTGGCATCCATATGCTCAGCAATATCGTCGAATAGCTATGATGCTATATGGCGAACCTATTAAAAAAGAATACAGAGGTTATAAAGTAAATCTCTATTGCTCGCAAACCGATTTAGCTAAAACACTTATGAAGCAATTGGGATATGCATGTAGTAACTATCGTTGGAGTAAAGATTTATTTAATCCATATTCAAAATCGTTTTGCTATTATGCATATGATGCTGGTTTTGGTTGGGTTAGCGATAGCAATTATTTTGCTTATCTACACGAAGATAAAAGTTTGTTATTTCATCAATTTGCAAGTAAAGCCGATAGCATCAATACCCTAAAAACAGGTAAAGCATATTTGCAGTTATTATTTCAAGAATACCTAGATTTTTAATTTTTATGAAATTTGAATTGTTGAAAAAAGATACAAAAACAAATGCAAGAGCAGGAATTTTAGAAACTTCGCATGGCATAATAGAAACACCTATTTTTATGCCGGTAGGTACGGTAGGTAGTGTAAAAGGAGTTTTGCATCAAACATTAGAACAAGATATACAAGCAAAAATTATTTTAGCCAATACTTATCATGTTTTTTTACGACCTGGCACAGAGATTCTAAAGCAGGCCGGAGGTATTCATAAATTTATGTCGTGGAATAAGCCAGTTTTAACTGATAGCGGAGGTTATCAGGTTTTTTCGTTAGCCGAACGACGTAAAATAAAACCTGAAGGTGTCTATTTTCAATCGCATATCGATGGGTCGAAACATTTGTTTACTCCCGAGAATGTAGTAGATACTCAACGTATTATAGGTAGCGATATAATGATGGCATTAGACGAATGCACACCTTATCCGTGTACCTATGAATATGCAAAAAAAAGTATGGAGATTACGCATCAATGGCTAAAAAGAGGATGGAAGCATTTTACCGATACAGAACCCTTATATGGTAATGAGCAAGCTTATTTCCCAATTATTCAAGGAAGTGTTTTTAGCGATTTGCGAAAACAAAGTACCGAAGAAGTATTGCAATACGATAGTTTGGGTGTGGCTATTGGAGGTTTATCGGTAGGCGAACCCACCGAAATGATGTACGAAATGATAGAACACATTATACCAATAATTCCCGAAACAAAACCACGCTACTTAATGGGAGTCGGCACCCCTGCCAATATAATTGAGGGAATTTCGAGAGGAATAGATATGTTCGATTGTGTAATGCCCACCCGCAATGGACGCAATGGAATGTTATTTACTTCGGAGGGAATCATTAATATTAAAAATAAAAAATGGGAAAAAGATTTTTCGCCCATTGATACCCATTCAGAACTGAATATAGATATTCGATATTCAAAAGCTTATCTACGACATTTGTTTGTTAGCGACGAAATGTTAGGACCCATTATTGCAAGTATTCACAATTTAAATTTTTACCTTTGGCTCGTAAAACAAGCTCGAAAAAATATTATGGAGCAAACTTTTTATAGTTGGAAAACACAAATTTTACCTAAAATTAGCAGACGTTTATAACAATATGATAAAATTAACAACACGGCTCGACCGCTATATAATTAGAAAGTTTTTAGGAACGTTTATTTATGCCATTATTATTATTATTTCTATTTCAATAGTATTCGATTTCTCCGAACATTTAGACGATTTTCTCGATAAACATGCCCCTTTTAAGGCTATTATGTTCGATTATTATTTAAATTTTATTCCATATTTTGTAAATTTATTTACACCTTTGTTTGTTTTTATTGCAGTTATTTTCTTTACTTCAAAACTTGCACAACAATCTGAAATTATTGCTATGCTTAGCAGTGGGATAAGTTTTAGAAGATTGATGTACCCTTATTTTTTATCTGCATTAATTATAGCACTTTTTACTCTAATTTCAGCTAATTTATGGATTCCATATGCCACTAAAAACAAATTAGATTTCGAAGAACGATACATTCGTAATCCTTATCATAACAATGAAATTAATATTCATCGTCAAATAGAACCGGGTGTTTTTATTTATTTAGAGAATTATGCTGTTGAAAATGATATTGCATATCGCTTTTCAATGGAACGTTTTGAAAATAAAAGTTTAGTTTCAAAAATATTTACCGATTATGCTCAATGGGATACAATAAAGCATAAATGGAGATTGTTTAATTGTTACGAACGTAAATATTTAGCCAACAAAGAAATGGTATACCATCATGCCACCATTGATACATCCATTAATTTAAAACCAGAGGAATTTAAACGTCGTGTTGAGTCTGTTGAAGCCATGAATTATTTTCGACTTAAAGAATTTATTGCACAAAAACGTTTAGAAGGCGATGAACGTATTGTAGAATATGAGGTAGCTCAATTAAAGCGTTTTATTAACCCATTGAGTATTTTTGTTTTAACATTGATTGCTGTTTCCGTGTCTTCTAGAAAAGTAAGAGGAGGTATTGGTATGCACCTTGGATTAGGTTTAGCACTTAGTTTTACATATATTTTATTTATGCAGGTTTCTACCTATATGGCTATAGGCGGCTCATTTCCTGCATGGTTAGGTGTTAGCTTACCTACTATTATATTCACATTTGTGGCAATTTTTTTATATTCAAAAGTTCGTAAATAATGAATGTTTGTGAAATAACCTTTCTTGTAAAGCTTAAATTAAGTATAGCTATAAATAATATTAATATTAAAATTGAATATCTTTGCAAAAAAAATGGCTGTTGTTGAACTTAGTTATGAAAATATTTTTACTAATACTATTTTTTCCCTTTTTTAAGAATTAAATAAAAATACATATGAAAATTTCATACAATTGGCTTAAAAATTATATTCATTGTGATTTATCACCTCAGCAAATATCAGACATTTTAACTTCTATTGGACTTGAAGTAGAAGCAATTGAAAAATATGAAAATATCCGTGGTGCACTTCAAGGAATTGTAGTTGGTCATGTACTCGAATGCGAGAAACATCCAAATGCCGATAAGTTGTCAGTAACAAAAGTTGATGTTGGTAATGGAGTCCATTTAAACATTGTTTGTGGGGCTCCAAATGTGGCAAAAGGTCAAAAGGTGCCTGTCGCTTTGGTTGGAACTACATTATATAAGGGGAACGAATCATTTACCATAAAAGAAGCTATGCTTCGTGGTGTAAAATCTGAGGGTATGATATGCGCCGAAGACGAAATTGGATTAGGCGATTCGCATGCTGGAATTCTGGTATTACCAGACGAATTAACACCGGGAACACCCTTAAATACTATTTTTAACGTATATACCGATGTAATATTTGAAATAGGTTTAACCCCAAATAGAATTGATGCTGCTTCGCACTATGGAGTAGCACGCGATTTAGCGGCATACTTACAACACCATTCGCCTGTAGTACTCGAAAAACCAGATGTTTCTGATTTTAAGGTAGATAGTAACGATCTGCCTATCGAAGTGATAATCGAAAACATAGAAGCTTGTCCTCGATATAGTGGAGTTGTAATAAATAATATTGAAGTTAAACCATCGCCCGAATGGTTGCAAAATGCGTTAAAAGCTATTGGACTTAGACCTATTAATAATATTGTAGATATTACCAATTATGTTCTCCACGAATTAGGTCATCCTTTGCATGCATTCGATTATGAAAAAATAAAAGGTCATAAAGTAATGGTTAAGACCTATGCGGAAGGCACTCCTTTTATTACATTAGATGGCGTAGAACGTAAGTTGTCGGCAGATGATTTAATGATTTGTAATGTTGAAGAGCCTATGTGTATTGCGGGTGTATTTGGTGGACTGTATAGCGGAGTTAGCAATAATACAACGTCAGTATTTATTGAAAGTGCATATTTTAATCCTGTTTATGTTCGTAAAACAGCTCGTCGTCATGGTTTATCTACCGATAGTTCGTTTAGGTTTGAACGAGGGGCCGATCCTAATATAACTGTTTATGCCTTAAAACGTGCAGTTCAACTTATAAAGCAAGTTGCCGGTGGCTATGTTGCTTCCGAAATTCAAGATGTTTACCCAAAAAAAATTGCCGATGCTACAATTGAGCTAGAATATGCTTTTGTAGATGATATTATTGGAAAACAATTGCCCAAAGAAACGATTAAAGAAATTATTCGTTCGCTTGAAATAAAAATTGTTGCTGAAAAAGAAAAAAGCCTTTTACTAGATATTCCTACATATCGTGTAGATGTTACTCGTCCAATAGATGTTGTAGAAGATATTCTTAGAATTTATGGTTTTAACGAAGTAGAAATTTCTGATAAATTAAATTCTAACTTAAATTATTCTAATCCAATTTGGAGCGAAAAGTGGTATAATGCCATTGCTGATTTACTTGTTCATAATGGTTTTTATGAAATAATGACTAATTCGCTTACAAAGATATCCTACTACAAGAATAATCCAACTTATAAGCTCGAACAATGCGTACAATTATTGAACCCATTAAGTCAGGATTTGGGAGTTATGCGTCAAACCCTTTTGTATTCAGGGTTAGAATCGGTATCTTACAATTTAAATAGACAAATGACCGATATTCGTATGTTTGAATTCGGTAAATGTTATTTTTTGCCCGAAAAATCAAAAGATACCGAAGTTTCTAATTATATTGAAGAACTAAAAATGGCTTTATTTATAACGGGTTTTAAAGAACCACAAGCATGGAATGTTAAACAAGAAGAAACAACATTCTTTTATCTAAAACGTTGGATAGAAAGCATTCTAAAACGAATGAATATAACAGTTACACATCAAAATACAATACAGTCTGAAATATATACATATGGTCTAAATTATTTTAATAACAATAATTTATTAGTAAGTTTTGGAAAATTGCATATCTCTGTTTTAAATACTTTTGATATTAAGCAAGATGTGTATTATGCAGAATTTAACTGGGAAACATTACTGACTTTAGCCCATCAAAAAAACATTGTTTTCAGTGATTTGCCAAAATTTCCGGCAGTTCGAAGAGATTTAGCCATGTTGCTTGATAAGTCTGTGTCATATGAAAAATTACGTAATATAGCCTTTCAATCTTGCGGTAACTTATTGAAAGAAGTAAATTTATTCGATGTTTACGAAGGTAAGAATATTGAACAAGGCAAAAAATCGTATGCATTAAGCTTTATATTGCAATCGTCCGAAAAAACATTATCTGACGAAGAAATTCATGCTACTATGAATAAATTAATGAAAGCTTACGAAAAAGAAGTAGGAGCTATTATTCGAATGTAGTAGCCTTTAAAATGGTTCTACGCTCGCTTATGTTTATAAGTAAGCTATACGAAAAATCAAAATAACCTCTATCGGGGTCATAATAACTTTCAAATCGTAAGTAGAGGGGGGCTGTTTTTATGATTTGTTGCTTATACTGAAATTTAAATAATACTAGTTGCTTAAAAGCCTCGTTATAGGCCACATATTTTTTTGATAGCGATTGAAATAATGGTTCCCCAACTGGTGAATAATAATATTCGCCATGCCAATAACCCAATGCTATGTCAATAATTTTGTTTTTATATGTTATCCAATTTAAAATTCCAAAGCCATCTTTGTATTGTAGTAGTAAATGATCTGATGCATCATTAAATTGAACATAGTGACTTTCTACGCCAAGTTCTTTCTCTAATTGAGAAGAATAAACATAATTTAAACCAATCGACCAATTGAAAAAGGTTTGCATAGGTAGTCCAAGTTGATCTACCTGTCCACCTTTATGTTTGGCTAAAAAATTGGTCGATGTTTTGAGCTTCGATTTATTTAATCGGATTAAGTTTATTTTTGATGTATTACCTAATAAAAATTCTTCTTTAAAACGATCGTTTGGAAGAATAAATTTTTGCCAATTTATCCATAAATCAATGTGAGACTGATTTGAATTATAAAGAAATTGGATTCCTTTTTCGGGCTCATTAAGATATCGAAAATCGTTAGATAAAATGGGTTCAATAAGATGATGTTGTTCATAACCTATAATATTACCCATTAACAATGTTAATTTCTTATTAAATTGATATTGCAAACGATACCAAATTTGATTAAAATAATTATTGTTTTGTCCATTAAATAGACGCAAATACCAACCTAATGACAAATTGATCTGTGAGTGAAAAGAATAGTGCAAGCGAGGGTTAAAATTAGCACCAATAAATGTAATACCATCGTATAGGTTATTAAAATATTCGTTGTTTCTAAGAAACAAATTACTATTTAAATCAATTGATAATTGTTGTTTAGGGGTATGTTCAAAAAAAATAAATTCACTACTATCTACTCCAAAATTAGATTGGGCAAAACTATAAAATGTAAAACATATAGTGATTAATATTAAAAATAATCGCATAGTTATTTTTTAGCAAAAATAGACTTTATCTTATAAAAATGCTAAAAAAATTAAAATTAAAGCAACATTTTACAATTTTTTTCGTCTAAATAAAAAATTGTTAATAAATTCGCATAAATTTTCAACATATAAACTATGGAAATTCCAAGTAA
Source organism: Bacteroidales bacterium (assembly GCA_013314715.1). Classification (NCBI taxonomy): domain Bacteria; kingdom Pseudomonadati; phylum Bacteroidota; class Bacteroidia; order Bacteroidales; species Bacteroidales bacterium. The sequence continues at coordinate 96,588 of JABUFC010000001.1, forward strand.
GTCTATTTTAATTCCTGTAGATTTTACAGATAAAGCTGAATTTGCTTTTCAACATGCTTTAATATTATCAAAGTATATAAAACGCGAAATTGTATTATTGCATATAATAAAAAAAGATCGTGAACGTACAGAGGCTACTGTTCGAATTGAAGATTGGGCAAAAACAATGGAAGCTAAATACGGACAAAAAACAATTCCTATTGTACGTAAAGGCGATATTTTTAAAGGAATTAAAACTACAGCCATTGAAATAAATGCTTTGATTATCATAATGGGGTTGCATAACCCCAAAAGAGCTTTAAAAACAATTATTGGCTCTAATATCCCATTTTATTTGGTTCAAGCCCCTCCCATTAATGATAAAATAAAAGATATAGTAGTTCCTTTTGATTACAATGAAAAAGCTAGAGTTCAATTAAACTGGGTAATATTACTATCCAAATATTTTGAATGCAATATCAATATTATTAAGCCTTATATCGAAAGCAATGCTCGTAACGAAAAAATGAAAAAGAATATGTACTTTATTAAAAAAGTACTGGATGACAAAGAAGTTATTTATGGGGTTCGAACAGCTAAACGTGGAGATAAATTTAATGATGCCATTTACGATTTTGCAAAAGAAATTTCGGCCGATTTAATTTTCATTATGTCATACGATTTCAAGAAGTTTATTCTAAAAGCTACAAAGTTTGGATTAAAGATACCTGTAATGTGTATTAATCCTGCAACTAATACTATGTTGTTGCCAGGAAAATATTAATTGGTTTTTCTTTATAAGTAATTTCTTGCTTCGTATCCGGTATTAAATATCAAATCTAAAATACTAAGTTCAGCAGAAAATGGATAGCGATCGTTGAATGCTTGAAAATATGTCTTGGCTTGGTAGTTGTTTATGTAAGGAAATTTTTTCTTTGAAAACAAATTTCTATAATCGTTTGCGTTTTCGTATGAATGAATATAGTATTCTGTAAACTTTATTTTTTTTTCAATTTTTAATTTTTTTAAACAAGTTTGCATGATGGCATCGTTTAACTGCCATAAGTACTCGTATTTTTGCGAAAGTGGCGAAATGAGATCATCAAAGAAGTATAAGAAAAAAGGAGTTTTGCCATAGGCAGACCTTATAGCTTGAATGTGTTTAGAAACCCATGGGGTAGAGTAGTCGATCCGAATATTTATTAATTTTTTATCGGTAGAATGGACAATAGGAATAGATAGAATTTGTATTCCATTAGCAGTTAATATATGACAGCGATTGCGAATCGTTTGTCGTTGGTAATTTTCTTGTAATTCAATGAGCACTTCTGAGGCTTCTTTGATACATGAAAAATAAGAAGTTGGGGCGTAGTAACCACTAATTAAAACACACGGTTTCATGGTTTGTATGCAATATAAATAGCTTCGTTGGGGTCTAAACGGTAATAATTAATTTCTTGATCCGAAAATTTTTTAACAAACCAATTTTCATCTACACTAAAGCCAACACTTCGAAGTCTTTGGGCATAGTCTAACCCATAAACTCTAACGTGATCGTACTGACCAAATATTTTTTCGCGTGTTGCCCTATCGGTTATGGTTTCGTCTTCGAATGTATTATTTCTATTACGATCGATGGGAACTTGTAAAATAGCAATGCCACCTGATTTTAATACTCTGTAAATTTCTTTCATTGCTTTTATATCGTCGTCAATATGTTCTAAAACATGGTTACACATGAGCACATCAAAGCTATTATCGTTGAACGGCATATGGCGTATATCCATTTTAACGTCTGCAATCGGCGACTCTAAGTCGGCAGTGGTATAATTAAGATTTTTTAATTTTTTAAAACGATTTATAAAGGGTTGTTCGGGTGCAATATGCAACATACTAAGATTTTTTGTAAATAGTTGAGTATTTTGTTGCAAATATAACCACAATAAGCGATGACGTTCTAAACTTAAACAGTAAGGACAAAGCCGGTTATCAGCTCCTTTGTTACCATAGGGCAAAAATTTTCTGAATCTTTTTCCGCAAATTGTACATTGATGACGATTACCAATATAAAAAGGACGTACAATGATACTAAATAATTTACTGAGTTTAATAAGATAAGGGCGTGGTATGTGTTTAACAACAAATTTTATTAATTTCTTCATGTTTATTCAATTTTTTTTAAACTTCTATTTGATTCGCTATCTAAATTAAAAAGAATAATAGTTGCTTTGCCTATGATATGAGTTTCGGGTAGAAAACCCCAATAACGACTGTCTTTAGGAAGGTCGCGATTATCGTCTAAAACAAAATAATAGTTATATTTAAACTGATATTGTTTAGTAATTATTCCATTTATAATAAAGTTGGTGTCATTTTCAATACTAAAACTGTTTTGTTCGTACTTTTCAATAATGTCCTTGTAAAAATATATATTTTTAGCATCTAATTTTACAATTTTCCCCTTTTGGGGAATAATAAGAGTTCCAAAATAATCTAAGCTCCATGAGAAATTTGGGCTATAGGGGAATATTTTTGTAAATTTAGGCATGTTTAATATTTTTAATAACTGAACTTTTTTAACATTGCTATCTTTAGCGATAGAATCGGCAGTTACATTAGAAATGTAAACATCATATATATTTGGTTTAGCAATATAATAATATTCTTTAATTCTATACCTATTGAAAAATGTTGAGTCTAAAGGTTCGTTAGAGCTTATTCGATAACGATATTTGAAAGTTGGTTTATCAGGAAATAAACTATTATTAACAAAAATTTTTTTGTCGTGTATATTAATAGTATCGCCAGGCAAACCAATACATCGTTTTAGTAAAACCGTTTTTTTGTCAATGGGTGGGTCATTTTCTATTGGATAATTGAATGCAATAATATCATTACGTTGAATGTTTTTAATATTAATACGAAGATAAGGTAATTCAATCCAATTTAAATATGAAGGGGTTGTAGTAAAAGGAAATTGATTGCCAAAAAATGGAAGGCTTATAAGCGTAATAGGCATTCGTGGCCCTGGACAGAGTTTGTTAATAATAACAACATCGCCTTTAAAAAGTGTATTTTCCATTTTTTGATCGCGAACAATAGTAAGTTCTATTAAAAAAGTTTTAGTAAGCCATACTATTAAAACCGCAATCAAAAAGGCTTTTACCCAGCTATTTGATAAAATTTTTTTAAACTTGTTTTTTTTTACCATGATTTACTAACCATTCTAAACATGCGATTCCATCGAATATTTCTTGGAAACGATTTGTCCTTATCTAAGGAAAGCCAAATGAATACGGGTTTACCAACAATATGATCTTCGGGAACAAACCCCCAAAAACGACTATCTTGAGAATTATGTCTGTTGTCGCCCATCATAAAGTAGTAATCCATTTTAAAGGTATAAGTATGAGTCTCTTTGCCGTTGATGTAAATTTTTCCGTCTTTTACTTCTAGCTTATTTTTTTCATACACTTCAATTGCTCTTCTGTAAACAGGTAAGTTTTTTAGGTTTATTTCCATAGTTTGTCCTTTAGCTGGGACATATATAGGTCCAAAATTATCGCGGTTGTAGCTAATGGTGCTATCTTGTGGAAAAACATCTTCACGCTCGGTAATTTCAGCAATTTTAACCGATAGCACATTGGGATAAGCACGAATAGTTTGAGCTTTTTCTTCGGTTAGGGGAATGTAGTAATGAATAGTTGATGTTTTTGTAAGAGAATCGTATATAGGGTATTGGTTCATTAAACCAAATTGAATATCTTCTTGAGAAATGCCTAAACGTTCTAAGTTTCTTGTATTTAGTGGAATGCCATTCGTAACGATTTCATAATTGTATTGCATGTTTTTAAAATGTTCTTGCTTTTTATCGTTAATGTATACTTGTGTATGCCTAATTTCAATTTTATCGCCTGGAATAGCAACACAACGTTTAATGTAATTTTCTTTTTTATCGACAGGTCGATAAATAATATCGCCGAAATTGAGTTTATCGTTCCAAACCCTATTTCTTCCATAACGGCGGCAAAGATCGTAATAACTTTCGGCTTGGCGTTTTAGTGCAACGGTATCGCCTTCGGGAAAGTTAAAAACAACCATATCGTTGCGTTCTACTTTTCCGAAACCAGCAAGGCGTTTATATGGCCATTGAACCCATTCTACAAAAGATTTTGCAGTTTCGCTAAACGGCATAGTATGATGTACAAAAGGAAAAGAAAGTGGGGTGTTAGGAATTCTTGGTCCATAGCTAACTTTGCTCACAAAAAGATAATCGCCGACCAATAATGTTTTTTCCATTGATGATGTTGGAATAGTAAAGGCTTCGATAAAAAATGTTCTAATAAGTGTAGCTGCTACTACTGCAAATATGATTGCATCAATCCATTCTACAAGTTTTGATGGTTTTTTACCACGTTTTTTCCAAAAGGTCCAATTAACTTTTTTAGAGATGTATATATCATAAAAAATAGGTAACCCTAATAATAACCAGTAATTTCCAATCCATATTACCCATAAAATAAAAATGGTGGTTGCAAAACCAAAACGAACCCATTTGTTTTTTAAAAATGCTTTTAATTTCTTCATATATTATTTTATTAAATTGTTCATAGTATAAATTCCTGCTGGTTGATTTATTAAATATTCTGCTGCCTTTATGGCTCCCAAAGCAAAACCGGTTCTGTTTTTAGCATTGTGAGTAAGGGTTATGCTGTCAACGTCGCTTTCAAATGTTAGTTTATGTTCTCCTATTACAGAATCTTTTCGGTATGAATAAATAGGTAAAGTATGAGACAAAGAATGGTTTTGTACATCTTGGTTTAAATAATTTTCAATTTTATTAAATTGTTTCATTTGGTTCATGACTATATTTGATAGTGTGAGTGCTGTGCCACTTGGACTATCTTTTTTTTGAGTATGATGCGTTTCTTCTATGTAAATATGATATTGTCCAATAAATTGATTCATGAGCTTTGTTGAATATTCGATTATTTTCATATAAAGATTGACCCCGATGCTAAAATTGGAGGCATAAAATAAGGTGCCATTATATTTTTTTTGCCATTGTTTTATAGTTGGCATATGTTCATACCAGCCTGTAGTACCACAAACAATAGGAATATTTTGTTCAAAACATATTTTTATGTTATCGATAGCCGAAGTTGGTTGTGTAAATTCTATAGCTACGTCAGTATGTATTTTTTTTAATTGAAATATATCTTGATGATTTTGAATGTCTATAATTTTGGTTACTTCTATTTGATTAGAATTTGCAAGGCGTTCAATTTCCTTGCCCATTTTTCCATATCCAATAATAGCGATTTTCATTTTTGTTGTAAAAATATAAAAAAGGGAAGCATATCGGCTTCCCTTTATAAAATTTTGATAAAAAAAATTACTTTTTAACAGTTTTTACAATTTCTGCAAAAGCACTAGGATTATTCATAGCTAAATCTGCTAATGCTTTTCGATTGAGTTCGATACCATGTTTATGAATGGCACCCATAAATTCGGAATACGACATTCCGTGTTCGCGAGCAGCTGCATTAATACGTTGAATCCACAATGCTCTAAATTCAATTTTCTTTTTGCGACGATCGCGATAAGCATAAGTTTGACCTTTTTCCCATGAGTTTTTTGCAACAGTCCAAACATTTTTGCGTGACAAAAAACTTCCTTTGGTTCTTTTTAAAATTTTCTTTCTTCTAGCTCTTGAAGCTACTGAATTTACTGAACGTGGCATAACACATTTTTTTTGTGAATGTTTAGCGTTAGTTATTACACTAATCTTTCGGGCTAAAACATTCGGTTAAACATTAAATTACTTATTTCATGCCTAATAAAAGCTTTGTACTTTCTAATCTTGCAGGTTCTACATCTGCAAAGTAACCAAGATTTCTTTTTCTTTTTTTCGATTTCTTGGTAAGAATGTGGCTTTTATAAGCATGTTTTCTTCTGATTTTACCGGTACCCGATATTTTAAATCTTTTTTTTGCACCGGAATTGGTTTTTACTTTTGGCATTGCCTTTTCCTCTTTATTTGGTTTGACATTAAGTTAATTTTTCTTTTTTGGTAAGGGGCTTATCATTAAAATCATTCGTTTACCTTCAAGTTTAGGTTCTTGTTCGAGTTTACCATATTCTTCTAAGTCTTTAACAAACCGGTCAAGTATTTCTTTACCTTGGTCTGCATAAAGAATAGAACGTCCCTTAAAAAAAACGAATGCTTTTACTTTATTCCCTTCTTGTAAAAAATTAATAGCATGTTTGAGCTTAAAGTTATAATCGTGGTCGTCGGTGTTAGGTCCAAAACGAATTTCTTTAACTACAACTTTGGCTGTTTTGGCTTTAATTTCTTTTTGTTTCTTTTTTTGTTGATATAAAAATTTTTGAAAATCAAGTATCTTACAAACAGGAGGTTGGGCATTGGGCGATATTTCAATTAAATCAAGTTCCATTTCTTGAGCAAGCTTAAGTGCTTCTTGAATTGATACGATACCAGGGTTAGGAATGTTGTCGCCAACTAAGCGAACCATCTTGGCTTTTATTTGCTCGTTAATTGAATACTGATATTCTAATTCATCTTTTTTGTTATGCATGTGTTGTCTATTTTGCATTTAAAAATTAAACCTCCTTTTTATTCATTTATTTCTTTTAATGTTTCGTTGATTTCTGATTGAATAAAATGGGCAAAATCTGCAACAGTCATGGAGCCTTTGTCGCCTTCGCCTTGTTTTCGAACAGAAATAGTTTCTGTTTCTTCTTCTTTTTCTCCAACTATTAGCATAAATGGAATACGCTTTAATTCATTGTCGCGTATCTTTTTGCCTATTTTTTCGTTTCTATCGTCAACGAGGGTGCGAATATCGTAATTATTTAGCAAATTTTCAACTTTTTTTGCATAATTGTTGAATTTTTCGCTTATAGGTAGTATTACAGCTTGTTCTGGAGTGAGCCATAATGGAAATTTTCCTGCAGTATGTTCAATTAAAACTGCTACAAATCGTTCCATAGAACCAAATGGGGCTCGATGTATCATAATAGGGCGGTGTTTTTGATTATCTTCACCGGTGTATTCTAAATCGAAACGTTCGGGTAGATTGTAGTCTACTTGAATGGTACCAAGTTGCCATTTTCTTCCGATAGCATCTTTAACCATGAAGTCAAGCTTAGGACCATAGAAAGCTGCTTCGCCTATCTCAACCGTAGTTTCTAAACCGCGTTCTTTTGCTGCTTCTATAATAGCTTGTTCGGCTTTGTGCCAATTTTCGTCAGAACCAATATATTTTTCTTTGTTATTAGGGTCCCTCAGTGATATTTGAGCAGTAAATTTATCGAAGTTTAATGTTTTAAAAATGTATAAAACAATATCGATAACTTTAACGAATTCGTCTTTTAATTGGTCAGGGCGACAGAAAATATGAGCATCATCTTGTGTAAATCCTCTAACGCGAGTAAGACCATGTAGTTCGCCACTTTGTTCGTAACGATACACCGTTCCAAATTCGGCTAAGCGAAGAGGTAAGTCTTTGTATGAGCGTGGTTTGTTTTTGTATATCTCGCAATGATGAGGGCAATTCATTGGTTTTAAAAGAAATTCTTCGCCTTCTTGTGGTGTATGTATGGGTTGGAAAGAATCTTTGCCATATTTTGCATAATGACCACTGGTAACATAAAGTTCTTTTTGTCCAATGTGAGGAGTAATTACTTGTTGATATCCGTATTTTTTTTGAATTTTCTTTAAAAATTGTTCTAGTCGTTCGCGTAGAGCAGCACCTTTAGGAAGCCAAATAGGCAAACCACTACCAACTGATTGCGAAAACATAAATAGTTCGAGCTCTTTACCAATTTTTCGATGGTCGCGTTTTTTAGCTTCTTCGAGCATAGCTATATATTCGTCGAGCATTTTTTGTTTTGGAAAACTAATTCCATAAATACGGGTGAGTTGTTTGCGTTTCTCGTCGCCACGCCAATATGCACCAGCTAAGCTCATTATCTTTATGGCTTTAATGTATCCGGTGTTAGGTAAGTGTGGTCCACGACAAAGGTCTGTAAAATTACCTTGTTGGTATATGCTTATGGTACCATCTTCGAGTTCTGAAATAAGTTCAGTTTTTAAGTAATCGTTTTTTTTGTTAAAAAAGTCGAGTGCTTCTTGTTTTGAAATATTTTTACGTACAATATTTTCTTTGTGTTGAGCCAATTCTTTCATCTTGGCTTCTATTTTTGGTAAATCGGCATCGGTAATAACTACACCTTCGGGAAATTCGACATCGTAATAAAAACCTTGTTCAATGGCAGGTCCAATACCAAATTTGGTGTTGGGATATAGTTGTTCTATTGCTTCGGCCATAAGGTGAGCTGAGCTATGCCAAAAGGCATGTTTGCCTTCTTCGTCGTTCCATGTGTGAATTTTTATTGTAGCATCGGTTTCAATAGGGCGAGTTAAGTCCCATAATTCATTATTAACAGTAATCGCCAATGCATCTTCAGCTAAACTACGGCTAAGTGATTTAGCAATATCGAGCCCTGTAACTCCTTTGTCAAACTCCAAAACCCTTTGGTCGGGTAGTGTTATTTTTATCATAATTAAAAAATTTGGAGTGCAAAGGTACAAAATAATTTAATATTATGTATAAATACCATATTTACATTAAGGTGAATTCTTTAAAAGGGGTTGTTTATAACGAAAAACGGCCATCAAAATGACAGCCGTTTTTAATCAAGAAACCATGAAACGAAATTTAAAGAACGTTTTATTTATATTCTTCAAGAATTTCTTTAACTTGTTCGGGTGCAACCCGTCCGTATGTTTTTTCGCCAATCATAACGACTGGAGCAAGTCCACAAGCACCGACACAACGTAAGCAGTTGAGCGAAAATTTACCATCGGCAGTACTTTCTCCAACTTTAATATTCAATTGTTTTTTGAATTCGTCAAGTACTTTTTCAGCACCGCGAACATAACATGCTGTTCCAAGGCAAATGGAAATGGGGTGCTCACCTTTGGGAGTCATGGTAAAAAAGGAGTAGAATGTAACAATACCATAAATTTTTGCTACTGATATTTTTAGTTCTTTGGCAATTATTTCTTGAACTTCGGCTGGTAGATAGCCAAATTCTCCTTGAACATTATGTAAGATATTGATAAGTTCGCCTTCATCGTTGTTGAACTTTTTGCAGATTTCTTGAATCTTTTTTATTTTCGATTCTGATATTTTAATGCTTACCATAGTTGTAAATTTTATTCTTCGTTTATAATGATTTCGTTCGCTTTTGAAAAATAATGAGTGTGTAAAAGATGATGTGATTTTTCGCTTAAAGGTTTACCCAGAAATTTTTCATAAAGTTCTATGATGGCTGGGTTTTCGTGTGATTTGCGAATTGGTTTATTAGCATCTTCTTGATAAATAGCTTTTGCACGTTTTTGTATCACATCCATTTTACCATGATGATAAGGTTGACCACCGCCGCCAATACATCCACCGGGACAAGCCATTACTTCGATAGCGTGCAATTGTATGCTACCGTTGCGAACTTGGTCGAGTAGTTTACGAGCATTTCCTAATCCATGAGCAATGCCTATTTTTAATGTAAGTCCATTAAAATCAACATCGGCAATGCGAAGGTTTTCTAAGCCTCTCAACTGTGAGAATTCTATTTTGTCGAGTTTTTTTCCGGTATGTAGTTCGTAAGCTGTGCGGCAGGCTGCTTCGATAACGCCACCCGTATTACCAAAAATAACACCGGCACCGGTTGATTCACCTAAGGGTAAATCAAATTCTTCGTCAGGCAATTCGAGGAAATTAATGTTCGATTGTTTGATAAGAGCTGCCAACTCTCGAGTTGATAGAGCATAATCAACATCGGGATTCCCATTAACTTTGAATTCATCGCGTTGACATTCATATTTTTTAGCTAAACAAGGCATAATTGAAACAACGACCATTTTTTCTCTATCAATACCAAGTTTTTGAGCGAAGTATGATTTAGCAATGGCCCCAAACATTTGTTGTGGTGACTTTGCCGATGATGGAACATCTAACAAATCGGGATAATATTCTTCGAAGAAATTGACCCATGCTGGACAGCAAGAAGTAAGGATAGGGAGTCGAACCGATTTATCGCCATTTAAGTAACGTGTTAGGCGATCGAGCAATTCAGCTCCTTCTTCCATAATGGTAAGGTCGGCAGCAAAATCGGTATCGAAAACATAATCAAATCCTAAACGCTTCAATGCAGCTACAAGTTTACCGGTAACGAGTGTGCCAGGTTCGAGTCCAAATTCTTCGCCGAGGGCAGCTCGAACTGCTGGTGCTGTTTGAACAACGACCACTTTTTCGGGATTAGCCAAAGCTCTGATAACTTTATTGGTATCGTCAACTTCTGTTAATGCACCGGTTGGGCAGACTGCAACGCATTGACCGCAATAAGTACATGTGCTTTTTACTAAATCTTGCTCAAATGCGGGTGCTACTACTGCCATAAATCCTCTGTTTACTGCACTAAGAGCTCCTACCGTTTGCACTGTATTGCACATTGTTTCGCATCGACGGCACATGATACATTTATCTACATCGCGAATAATGGAGGGTGAAGTGTCTTTGCGATATGTAGATTGTTCGCCTTTATAGTGTATTTCGCGAATTCCAAGGTCTTGAGCCATTTTTTGTAAATCGCATTTGCCATTTTTTGCACAAACGAGACAATCGAATGGGTGATCAGATAAAATAAGTTCCATTACAGTTTTTCGTGCATTTAATACACGAATGTTGCTTGTTTGAATTTCCATTCCATCGTTGCACTCGGTAGCACAAGCAGGTGCTAAGTTTTTTCTTCCTTTAACTTCAACAACACAAATACGACAACCACCGGGTTTGTTTTCGATATTAAAATCGTCCAACTTCATGTAGCATAAAGTAGGAATATTGATATTGGCTTTTTTAGCTGCTTCAAGAATAGTAAGTCCTTTTTCAACAGCTATTTCTTTACCATCTATTTTAACTTTAATCTGTTCCATATTTTTTGTTCTTAATTATTTAACATAAACAGCATTGAATTTGCATTTTTCGAGGCATGCTCCACATTTGATACAAATATCTTGGTTGATTTCATGAATTTGCTTGCGTTCGCCTTTAATGGCATTAACAGGGCAATTGCGAGCACATGCTGTACAGCCAACACAGTTATCGGGATTGATATAATAATGAACCATGCTTTTACATTGTCCAGCTCTGCATTTATGAACAGTTACATGTTCTAAATATTCGTCATTGAAGTTGTCTAAAGTAGATAATACGGGGTTAGGTGATGTTTGTCCTAAGCCACACAATGAGGTGTCTTTAATCACGTTGCTTAAGTTTCTCAATAGTTCTAAATCTTCTAAGGTACCTTCGCCTTTAACTATTTTATCTAATAATTCTGAGAGTCGTTTATTTCCAATTCTACAGGGAGAACATTTACCGCAGCTTTCTTCGACTGTAAAATCGAGATAAAATTTAGCTACCGAAACCATGCAATCGTCTTCGTCCATTACAATCATACCACCCGAACCCATCATGGAACCGGCTTCTAAAAGTGTATCGTATTCAATAGGAGTATCTAAATGTTTTTCTGTTAAACAACCTCCTGAAGGTCCACCAGTTTGAACTGCTTTGAATTTTTTGCCATTTTTAATACCTCCACCGATTTCAAAAATTACTTCGCGTAAGGTAACTCCCATAGGGACTTCTATAAGTCCTACATTATTAATTTTACCTGCTAATGCAAAAACTTTTGTGCCTTTACTTTTTTCAGTTCCGATGGATGCGAACCATTCAGCGCCTTTGTTTATTATTACAGGAATATTAGCAAACGTTTCAACATTATTTACGTTGGTAGGCATTCCTTTATATCCGGCAACTGAAGGGAATGGGGGCTTAAATGTGGGTTCGCCTCTAAGACCTTCCATAGAGTGGATTAAAGCGGTTTCTTCGCCACAAACAAAAGCACCCGCACCATAGCGAAGTTCAATATCAAAATTAAAGTTGGTTCCAAAAATATTTTCGCCTAAAAATCCATATTCGCGTGCTTGATTAATAGCTATTTTTAATCTTTCAATTGCAAGTGGATATTCGGCTCTTATATATACAAGCCCCTTGGAAGCACCAATCGCATAGCCTGCTATTGCCATAGCTTCAATAACCGAATGTGGGTCGCCTTCAAGAATGGAACGGTCCATAAATGCACCGGGGTCGCCTTCGTCAGCATTGCATACTACATATTTTTGTTTTGCTTCTGATTTACGTGTAATTTCCCATTTTAAACCAGTTGGGAAACCTCCACCTCCACGTCCTCGTAAGCCAGATTTTTTAATGATATCAATGGTAGTTTGTGGATCGAGTTCAGTTAGTACTTTGGCTAAAGCCATATAACCATCATGGGCAATATATTCTTCAATATTTTGTGGGTCAATTATGCCACAATTTCTTAATGCTATTCTTAATTGTTTAACTTTATTGTTCATATTTATAATCATTATAAATTGTTTACATTTATATAATTTTTTTCGATGACACCTTCTACTGGTTTATTATTGATAATATAATTTTCGATAATTTCATCTACTTTTTTTTGGTCGACAAATCCGAATATTATTCCATTATCACCATTTTTAATAATTTCGACTGTGGGTTCAGCATAACAATACCCCATACAACCGGTTGATACTATTTGTGCATTAATATTTCTTTTTGCAAGCTCTTTTTCAAAATATTCTTTAATATTCCCTGCACCCGATGCTAAACCACATGTAGCCATTGCAATTCTAACTATGATGGGCTTTTCTTTGTTCAAATTAATTTTATTAGTTTGAATTTTTTTTCTAAGCTCATTAAAATTACTTATGTTGTTTATTCGTTCCATATGATAGTTATTTTTATTTGCAAAGATAATATTGTTTTATTTAGTCAAACAATGACAAATGTTAGTAAAATAACATTGTTAATAAAATAACAGAATTATGCAAATGTATGATAATTAGTTTAATATATATTTGTATTATTAAAATATGTTGTAAAACATGTTTAATTTGTTTGCCATTTTTATTGTTCAATTTTTTGATTTAATTTGTGAAAAAAAATGGAACTATTATTTGAAATAAGAGAAAGGCAAAGTCCACGTTCATTTTTGCCCAAACCTATTCAAAAAGAACATCTTAATTTAATTTTTGAAGCAGCACAATGGGCTCCGAGTGCGTTTAATAGTCAACCTTGGAGGTATTTTGTAGCAGATAAATTTGAGAATGAAGTGTTTTTCAATAAAATATTGGAAACAATGACTGAATTTAATCAAAAGTGGGCAAGTTTGGCACCGGTTTTAGTTGCTGTTACATGTCAAAAATACTATGAGCATAATCAGCAATTAAATTTAACTGCATGGTATGATTGTGGACTTTCGACTCAAAATTTAATTATTCAGGCAATGCATTTAGGTATAAGTGCACATATTATGGGTGGATTTGATAGAGATAAATTGTCGAAAGAGTTAAATTTACCAGAATCGATGGATTGTATTAGTATTATTGCGATCGGTTATCAAGGTAGTTTAGAACTTTTACCACAAGAAATCAGAAATATTGAAACAGATAAGAAAAGAATTCGTAAAAATTTAGATGAAATAATTTTTAATAAACCGCTATAAATATGGAAAAGTTAGTAAAAAAATATACGAATGGTGAAATAACGGTTGTATGGAAACCTCATTTATGCGATCACTCGGCTGTATGTATCAGAGAATTGCCCAAAGTATTTGATACTTTTTCGCGACCATGGATTAAAATGGACGCAGCTTCTTCTGAAGAAATAAAGAAAGTAGTTGACCGATGTCCAACCAAAGCATTAACATGGTTTAAAAATGGTGAAGAAAAAGAAATTAAAAATGAAGTGAGCAACGAAATAGAAAAAACAACTATTACCATTGTAAAAAACGGTCCTATTCGAGTATCTGGTAATTTTTTATTAATAAATGAAGATAATGAGGCTGTTGCTTCAGAAGATAAAATATCGTTATGTAGGTGTGGAAAATCTAATAGAATGCCTTTTTGTGATGGGAGTCATAAATTATAAATAATTTTATAGCTTTACACCAAATTCGGAGTATGAATTTGAAACTGATATATACTATTTTTTTGTTTAATATTTCATTTACGCTGTGTTCACAAGTAAACAAATATGGTTATCCTTTTTTAACAAATTATATATCAAGTGATTATAAATCGTCAAACGAAAATTGGTCGGTTGCTTTAAATAAAAATGGAATTATATATATTGGTAATACTTCTGGTGATATATTAGAATATGACGGTGTTACATGGAATAAAATAAAAACGATAAAAAACAAGATTATATATGCTTTAGCTACAGATTCTAATGGTATTGTTTATGTTGGTTCAGAGGGCGATTTTGGTTGTTTATTACCTAATAAACGTGGTGAGTTATTTTATCAATCGTTAGCCTCGGATATAAATGATTCCATTTTAAATGTTCAAACCTTTAGGCAAATATACGTAACAAAGAAGCAAGAAGTATATTTTTGCTCCTCAAAATACATTTATGTATTTAGTAAGGGTAAAAAAATTTCTATAAAATTGCCAGAGAATTCTTTATTTACATTTTATATTGATGGAAAATTTTATATTTCAAATGCTGACTATGGTTTATTAACATTAGGAAAAAATAATAAAATTGAAAAAATTAAAAATGTTGAAAGTCTTAAGGAGTCTTTTGTTTATTTGATGTTTAAGATTAAAAAAGACAAAATATTTATTAGTACTGGCGATCGTTTTTATTTTTTCGACCCACAAAAAAGTGAATTAAAACTTATAGAAGATAACAATTTTGTTAATAATTTTTTATTAAAATCGTTTCCTTATGCTATATCAGAAAGCGAAGAATTATTTTTTTGGGGAACCATAAAAAGTGGTTTAGCTATTACCAACTCAAAGCTTAATTTTATTCAAACAATAAGTGATTCTATTGGCTTACTTCATAATTCCATAAGTTCTGTTTTATATAATCCTAACGATCAAACGCTTTGGATTACTTCGTTGGGTGGAGTTAGTAAAATTGAATTAAATCCGTTTAACCGATTTGATGTAAAAAGTGGTTTAAAGGGAATAATATACAATATTAAACGTTTTAATGGTGTATTATATGTTGCTACCGATAATGGTTTATATAAGCAAATTTTAGAAAATAATTATTCAAGATTCATTAAAATTAACGATATAGGAAATTATATAACTTCAAGTTTATCAATTATATCTGAAAATAATAACGAAGTTTTATGGGTTGGAACTGAAAAAGGTTTGTTTGAATTTAATGATGGGAAATTTAAACTTTTATTAAAAGATGTAATAGTTGAAAGTGTTCTGCAATCGGCAAATAAAGATATTGTTTATTTAGGCACACAAAATGGTTTGGTCGTTGCCCAGCTTAAAAATAAACAATGGGAATTTAATAAAATTAAGGAATTAAAAATTTTCATTAATTCAATTGTTGAAGATAATGAGGGGGCGTGTTGGTTCGGCTCAACTAATAATGGTGTATATTCCTTTAATGTGAATAATGGAATTTTAAAACATTATACAACTAAAGATGGCTTACCTACATTAAATGATGTTTATATTTTTAAAGTAAACAAAGAAATACTTTTTGCTACATTATTTGGTATTTATTATTATGATCAAATAAAGCAAAAGTTTTTGCCATATTATAAATTTGGTCATAAGATTACTGAAAATAAACGTAAAGTTATTTTTGCCACTTCTGGTTATAATAATCAAGTATGGCTAAATATTGATAATCGTTTATTTTTGTTAAAACCTCATTATAATGAATATCTTATTGATTCAATTAGTTTTAAAAAATTGCCAGAAATGACCATATATTCGCTCTATACAGAACCGAATGGGATATGTTGGGTTGCTTCGAGTGAGGGGGTATTTTCATATAATCCTAATACACCCTTCCCGTTTAAAAAGCCTATATGTGTTTTACGACAAGTAAAGATAAATTCAATTGATTCTGTTATATTTGGTGGATATAATGGTATAAGTCAAAATAAATTAGTATTAGCATATAAACATAATAATTTAATGTTTTCGTTTGCTTGTCCCTATTTTGTTAATGAAAAACAAAATGAGTATTCGTATATTTTAGAAGGTTTTGATGAGCAATGGTCGATCTGGAGCCATGAAACAAAAGCTATTTATACCAATATTCCTGAAGGAGAATACGTGTTTAAAGTTAAGGCTCGCAATATTTATTTACAAGAAAGCAATGTGTTTGAATATAAATTTGAAATAAGACCTCCATGGTATAGAACTATTTGGGCATACATTTCTTATTTAATTGTAGGCATTTTCTTAATAGTTATTATTATTAAATTATATACTCGTAAACTCGAAGCAGATAAAATAAGATTGGAAAAGATTGTAGAAGAACGAACGGCCGAAATTGTTAAACAAAAAAACGAAATTGAAGAGAAAAATAAAGTTATTGAACAAAAAAATAAAGATATTACCGATAGTATTTATTATGCAAAAAGAATACAGGACTCTATTTTACCATCAATAGAAGCGGCAACAAATGCAGGCGTTGAATTAGGGGTTTATTTTAAACCTAAAGATATTGTAAGTGGCGATTTTTATTTTATTAGAAATATTAAACAAGCTAGTATTTTAATTGTTGCAGCGGCTGACTGTACGGGGCATGGTGTTCCTGGTGCCTTTATGAGTATGTTAGGGTCAAGCTTATTAAACGAAATTATTACTAAACCAGAAATTAACCATACTGATTTAGTTTTAAATGAACTCAGAAATGGCATAATACAAGCACTTAATCAGGAAGGAAAAGACACTGCTACAAGAGATGGTATGGACATTGCTTTAATTGCTTACGATTATAAAAATCAGATACTTGAATTTTCAGGTGCTAATAATCCGCTTTATTTGATTAGAAATAATGAATTAATTGAATATAAACCCGATAAAATGCCGGTAGGGTTATATGAAAGAGTGAAAGAATCGTTTTCAAGAATAGAAATAAATGTTGTCAAAAACGATGTGCTTTATATTTTTTCTGATGGTTTTGCCGACCAATTTGGTGGACCTAATGGAAAAAAATACATGTATAAACGCTTTAAAGATTTTTTATTGTCTATACATCATTTACCGATGAATGATCAAGCTAAACTCTTAGAAAATGAAATTCTTCAATGGCGAGGAGCGATAGAACAAATAGATGATCATATTGTTATTGGTATTCGAATAGTATAGCTTTTATTCAGGATAAGTAATCCGTGAATGGTATATATTGCGAAGACGTTTCTTAAATATTTCCTTTGTTATACTGAGTTCTTGTAAAGTAATAGGTGCATTGTCGAGTTGATGTTCATTCAGTTTATTTTCAATTATTGCATTTATTGTTTTTTCCAACGATTCATCGCTGAAATCTTTTAAACTATGTGAAGCAGCTTCGACCGAATCGGCTAACATAACTACTGCTGTTTCTTTAGTTGAAGGTATTTTTCCTTTATATTTAAAAGAATCTTGGTTAATAACTTCGCCAGGATGTTCAAGTTTATATGTTCTATAGAAGTAAAGCATTGTTGATGTTCCGTGATGTGTTTCAATAAAATCGATAATAACTTTTGGGAGTTTGTATTTTTTTGCAAATTCAACTCCATAATTAACATGTCCAGCTATGATTTCAATACTTTTATCCATTTGTAAATCTTTATGAGGATTTGGAATATGATGTTGATTCTCAGTAAAGTACTGTGGTAAATAAATTTTACCAATATCGTGATATAAGGCACCTGCTCTCACGAGTAAAGAATTTCCACCAATTTTTAAGATTACTTCTTCAGCTAAATTGGCAACCTGTAATGAGTGTTGAAAGGTGCCTGGCGCTTTTTCGGCTAAAAGTCGTAACAAAGGTTGATTCGTGTCTGATAATTCCATTAAAGTAACATCAGAAATAAAGCCAAATAGTTTCTCGAAAAGATAAATGAGTGGATAAGCCGATAAAATCATTAAACCATTACCGCCAAACCATGCAAAGGTATTCCAGTCTATTTGATTTATATTTTCAGCCTGAACAATAGCAATACCAAAATAAATGATACTATATGTAATAAAAATTACAAAAGCTGCTAAAAACAACTGTCCTCTTCTACGTACATTTGCTAATACAAAAATTGAGGCTGTTCCTGCCATAAATTGCATAAAAAGAAACTCAAAACTATTGGGTAAAAAGTAAGCTATTATTAACATTGTGATATTATGAATGAATAGTGCTAAACGTGAGTCATAAAACGATCGAATAATGATAGGCAGAAGCGTAAAGGGCACTAAATAAATATTAACAGTTTTCCAGCTAGCTACCTTTTCGGCTAACAGAATAAATAAAATCATGAGCGAGAGTATAAATGAGGTTTTGGTAAAGTGGGATAGTATATCGCGTCTGAAATGATAAAGAAATAAAAAAATCATAATTAATCCTAATGCAACTGTTAAAAATTGTCCAATAATTAAATATGGATTGTATGTATTTTTTAGAATTTCATGTTGCATCGATTCTAATATTATATATTTTTTGTTTGATATGATTTCGCCGTTGCTTATTAGTAAATCACCCTTTTGAATCAAACCTTTTGATTTTGTTATATTTTCAATTTGTTGATTTATAATTTGATTGGTTAGGGCAGAGTTGTATATTACGTTTGGATTTATGTATTTATCGATATTTAGTTGATTTAGAATTTTGGCATATCTATCTTGTAATGATTGTATGTAACGTTGTTTAGCTTTTTCTTTCGTAAGAAATGATATATTTAAAAATTCTTCGGTTGAACTATCGGTTTGAATAAAAACAGTTCTTATTTTATTGGTAGGGTTTAATAAACTATCATTATCGTTAATAATTCCAGGATGGTAGTACAATTCGAAGAGTTGAGCAAAAGCATTCGATATAAAAATATTTTTATCTTTATATGCTGAATCGTTTATAAATAATGAACTAATATCTTTTTGTAATGTTTTTTGTGCTTTTTGAAAAACAATTGTGTCATAACTATAATATAAAGGTGAATTGTTTTTAATACTATCAATTTCTTTATCAATTTCGTTTTTTGTTTTTAATATTGGAAAATCAATGGGAGCGTATAAAGTTTCATACTTCCATGGTTCTCCTTTACGGAATTCATATTTAAATCGACTTTGGTGAGGAATAATAAGCAATATTAAAAATATAGTAATAAGAAATAAAATAGTTATTACTACTCGCTTGTAGTTGCTTATGATAAAACTAAAAAAGGTTTTCATTCATTTTGTGTATGATTCTAATGGCAAAGGTATAAAAAAGAATAATAATCTATTTACTCTTATAGACTTAATAAAATAACATCTTTTTATCTTATTAAAAAAAATTACTTGGTTTGGTGGAATTTTTGAAGTCCATCATCTAAAAATTGAATAAAAGCTTCAACATCTAGATTGTAAGCTCTTGGAGGAATAATAAGGTTTCCGGAAGTGTCAAGTAAAACATAGTAAGGTTGTGCATTAACATTAAAACGGGAAATCTGAAAGTCAGCAAATTTTTTTCCAATCGATGTTTTGGTTTTCCCATCTATTTTTGAAACGATCCAATCTTCTTTGGGTAATTCTGTTTTATCGTCAACATACAGGGCAACAACGATGTAATTTTCGCGTAAACGTTTTAATACTCTAGGATCGCTCCATACATTGGCTTCCATTTCGCGGCAATTTACACAACCATGACCTGTAAAGTCGATAAATAAGGGTTTGTTTTGTTTTTTAGCGCACTGTAAAGCTTGTTCGTAATCGAAATAGCCTTTGAGACCATGCGGTAAATGCAGAAAATCGGCATATTTGGGTTTTTCGCATAATTCATTATCATGGTTTGAATTATTTATATGGGAAGAGGCATCTATAGTTTCGCGTACTATTTTTTCAAAATCAAAATCCAAGCTATTTTGTGGTGGTAAATAACCCGATAATGCCTTTAATGGTGCTCCCCACATTCCTGGCAACATGTAAATTACAAAAGAGAAGGTAATGATCGATAGTATTAAACGAGGTACTCCAATATGGTTGACATCACTATCGTGTATAAATTTTATTTTTCCTAGTAAATAAAAACCCATAAGTGTAAAAATAACGATCCAGATAGCTAAATAAATTTCTCTATCAAGTATTCCCCAGTGATAGGTCTGATCGGCAATACTTAAAAATTTTAAACCTAAAGCAAGTTCAAGAAATCCCAGAACAACTTTAACTGAATTGAGCCAGCCTCCCGATTTGGGAAGTTTAGACATGAGTGATGGGAATAAAGCAAAAATAGTAAAAGGTAATGCAAAGGCAAGTGAAAATCCAAACATGCCAATAATGGGTTCTAATACTTGACCACCAGCCGATTTAACTAATATAGCACCAACAATAGGACCTGTACATGAGAATGAAACAAGTACTAACGTGAATGCCATAAAAAATGGTCCTAAAAGTCCACCTTTTTCAGCTTTTTGGTCTGACTTATTAACTAGCCATGAAGGAAGAACGATTTCGAACATGCCAAAAAAAGAAAAAGCAAAAATTAAAAAGATTAAGAAAAAGAAAACATTGGGCAACCAGTGAGTACTCAAAAAATTGGCAAAATTCGCTCCTAAAGTAATGGCTACAATGGTTCCAATTATGGTATATATTGAAATAATGCTTATTCCATATGCAATAGCTTGAAATTTTGCCTTTCTACGATTTGTGTCGTTGTGCATAAAAAACGAAACCGTCATAGGTATCATGGGGAAAACACAAGGAGTTAAAATCGCTGCTAAGCCAGCAAGGAATGAAAATAAAAAAAACAACCAAAGCGAATCATTGTCAGAATTTTGTTCATTTTGAACAGGGGTATTGTTATTTTCAATGGAGACGTTTTCTTGCTTCGAAGCTTCATTAGTGTCTATAGGACTAATATTAGAATCGTTATTTAGAGCTATATTAGTAGTATCAATGTTAGTTTCATTTTTTTCGGGTTTTATAGGAATGCTAAAATCATATTCTTCCATCACACACATGCCATCTAATAAACAGGCCTGGTATTCAATTGAAACGTCGATATTAAAAGCTTCATTGCTTTTTATTTCAATATTTTGGTTAAATATTGCTTCTTTTTCATGATAGCTGCGTTCTGATTCCATGAGTTCATCGTATTCAACTTTGGGTTTGGGCGACTCGCTTATTCTGCCTTTTAGGATATAGAAATTATTACGTTTAAAATTGAATAATAGTGGATTTAATTTATCTTTTAGAGTGTAAAAATGCCAGTCTTTTTCGGGTTTTGCTTTAAAAATAATTTGATATTCCTTTTCAGAAATTTTTTTGGTTTCGTATGTCCATGAAACATGTTTTTTTACTTGCCCATGAGCACTAAAAACTAAAAGAATTGATACAATAGCAAATATTAACGTTCTCATGTATTATTTTTTTAAACATGCAAATATATACATATTTTATCTTAAATCGTTTTAGGCGAATTAAAAAAAAAGTTAATTAGAACTTTTGAAGTTTCAAAAAAAATAATTAAAAAATTTTGTATTTTCATCATATAAATATATATTTGTGCAAATATGTATAAATTAAACGGTATGAAATAGCCATGAGAATAAATTCACAGCAACCGAAAATGAAATTATCACTCACAAATAAGCCTTGCTCTTTATTCGAATGGCGTATTCCATGTGACCTTAATTTAAAAATTAAAAAATAATTACACATGAAAAAAAGCATTTTTTTCTTATTATTGAATTTTACCTTTATGGTTTCTTACGCACAGTTTTCTATTTATAACATATCAACTGTTTCCAATCCTTCTAATGCTAATCAATTGGTTGACAAGTTAGTAGGCACTGGTGTTACTTATTCTAATGCCACATTTTCTGGAAGCACTGCAGGAACTCAATCGGGTAATGCTGGTTTTTTTAGTGGGGGAAGTTCTTCTATTGGGATATCAAATGGAATTGTTATTTCAACGGGTAATGTTGGAAGTACAACGTGGGATTATAATAATGGTGTTTGGATTCAGTATTTTAATAATGCAACAATAACTGGTTCAAATACATATTTTGGACTATCAACAGTAACAGGCACGGGTGATGATGCTACTTTGCATTCAATTGTTAATGCTAATACTTTTGATAAAGCTGTGTTAGAGTTTGATTTTGTGCCCGAATCAAATTATATTCAATTTCGATATGTTTTTGCTTCTGAAGAATATAATGAATGGGTAAATAATATTTATAATGACGTTTTTGGTTTCTTTGTTACCAGTTTAGAGGCTGATGGTTATAATTATAGTAATAAAAATATAGCTATAGTTCCAGGAACACCTAATACTGCAGTAGCCATAAATACCATCAATAATGGACCTTGTCCTGATCCAAATAACCAACCATGGGGTAATTCTAATGGTACATGTACCAATTGTGCTTATTTTATTGATAATACTTATAATGTTAGACAAACTGAGTTTGATGGACTTACAACCGTATTAACAGCTTCATGTTATGTAACTCCATGTAAACAATATCATATGAAAATTGCTATTGCTGATGTTACAGATCCTTATTATGATTCTGGTGTATTTTTAGAAGAAAATAGTTTTATTAGCCCTATTGTGAATCAAATATCATACACTACCTCAAATCCAACGGCCGGTGGAGGGACCAATATGGTAGAAGGTTGCAGTAATGGTACGCTTACTTTTTCGTTAAGTTCTGCAACGCCAATGAACAGAAATGTGCCATTTACATTAGGTGGTAGTGCACAATTTGGAGTTGATTATTACACAATTCCCGATATATCGGGGTCATATACTCCGCCTAACAATTATTATGTTACTATTCCTGCTGGACAACAAACAACTACGCTATCGATAGTACCGGTTCAAGATGGTAGTATTGAAGCCACTGAAAATATTGATTTCGGCATTCAAACCAATTTATGCGGAACACCAATAATCAATTCGGGTACCGTTTATATTTTAGACAATTCTACACCTTTCTCCAGTTCGCTTCCACCAACGGTTGATATTTGCAATGGCAGTTCCACTACTTTAAATGCAACCATTAACGGTGGACAAACTCCTTTTACATATAGCTGGAACTCTGGACATACAACGAATCCTATAAACGTAAACCCTGGCTCAACAACTACATATATGGTTACTATAACCGATGCTTGTGGTTTAACCACTACAGCATCTTCTACTGTGAATGTGAATCCTGTTCCGTCGGCAATTCCATCGGTTACTACACAATCTATTTGTAGTGGAACAGCCACTAACATTACTATAGGTTCTAATGTCTCTGGAGCTGATTTTTCATGGATAGCAACTCCTAGTGGGAATATTACAGGTTATGCCAATGGTACGGGCAGTTTAATACAACAAACACTTGTTAATAGTGATGCAACCGCGGGTACGGTTACATATTCTATTCAAGCTACGGCTAATGGTTGTACAGGAAGCACTGCTAACGTTGTTGTAACCGTCAATCCATCGCCCACAATTACTTCTGTTGATGTAGTAAATAACTCTGTTTGTATTGGCACACCCGATGGACAAATAACTATTAATGCGAATGGTGGTACAGCTCCACTTAGCTATTCTTTGGATGGAGGAACTTTACAGGCTAATAATGTGTTTACACAAATTGGAACAGGTAGCCATAATGCATTGGTTCAAGATGCAAACGGTTGTCAAGCAACTTATAATAATATTCAAGTGAATGGAACAAGCGGACCGATAATAAATCAAGTTCAAACTACCGATCTTGCTTGTTATGGCATTAATACAGGTGTGATTACAATTGATGCAACCGGCGCTGTTCAGTACAGTATTGATAATGGTACAAATTGGCAAGTGTCAAATACATTTACTAATTTAGCTGCAGGAACTTATGCCATATTAGTTCAAGATGCTGGTCAATGTAATACTCCTTCATTAGCTGTAATACAATCACCTTCTGAAATTATGGCTAATTTTGTTAATCAAGATGAATTTTGTGGTACGCCTGGTAGTTCGCACATTGTAGTTAGTGGCGGAACACCGGGTTATTCTTATTTATGGTCAAATGGCTCAACACTTGATTCTATTTTTAATATAACTGGTGGTTCGTATTCAGTAACAGTTACTGATGCTAATAATTGTACCAAAGTATTTAATACAATAGTAGGTTCAGTTCCAGCTCCAATCATTAATGTAATCAATTCTACTAACGTATCTTGTTTTAATGGTGCCAATGGTTCAATAACAATACAAGCAACAGGTGCTCAATTTTATAGCATTGATAATGGTAATACATGGTCTTCTAACGCTGTTTTTAATAATTTACCTACTGGTACTTATCAAGTTATTGTGCGTGATGCCAATGGATGTACGGATTATGATGTTATTACCTTAACATCGCCATCAGCAATGACTGCTGAAATAACTGCCGATCCTGAAGTCTGTGGTGCTCCCGGTGGTGCTTCTGTTAATATTACCGGTGGTACCGCTCCTTATACTTACTTATGGACAACAGGCGATACTACTTCAGCTATTCATGGCATTTACCATGGAAACTATACCGTTACAGTAACGGATGCTAATGGTTGTACGGCTCAATTCAATGCAAACGTAGCATATCAAGGCGGAAATATTCAATTGAATTATACGACCACCAATGTAGCATGTAATGGTGATTCAACAGGTTCAATACAATTAAGTATTTTAAATATTACCCCACCATATTTAGTTAATTGGTCGCATACATCCGATACAAGCCTTATTCAAAATCATTTACCAGCTGGGGCGTATAACGTAACGGTATCTGATACATATGGTTGCACATCAGTGGCTACCATTCCTATAGCCGAACCTGCTGCTCTTAATTTAAATTTGAATATTACTCATCCTGCTTGTTATAACTCCAATGATGGTCAAATAACTGCAAATGTAAATGGAGGGGTAAGTCCTTATTCGTATAGTTGGTCGATAGGTGGTAGTGGAAGTACTATATCACCGCTGGCAGCTGGAGTATATCACCTCACTATAACCGATGCCAATCAATGTAGTGTTGTTGCTAATGATATTCAGCTTTCTAATCCACCACAATTAATCGTCTCTACTCAAGCTCAAAATCCATTATGTTACAATGGTAACGAAGGAATTATAGTTGCTGTGGCTAATGGTGGCACGCCTCCGTATCAATACCAATGGATAGGTGGAGTTGATAATGACACATTAACACAAGCAGCAAGCGGAACATATGTTGTAACCGTTGTAGATGCTCATTATTGTACCGCTACATCTAGTGCTACTTTATATAATCCTCCTGCCATGACTTTGATGTCCCAAACTCAAGTTATAAATCATATTGGTAGTATAGATATTACAGTACAAGGAGGTTTATTACCCTACACTTATTTGTGGTCAAATGGTGCTACATCCGAAGATTTAACGAATTTAGGAGGCGGAACCTATATCGTTACTGTTTCGGATGCTCATCATTGTTTATTAGTTGATACTTTTTACATAGACATTCCGCTTGAAATACCTAATGTAATAACACCTAATAATGATGGTAAAAATGATGATTTTGAAATTATTGGGGTTCAAGGATATGAAAAAGTTTCTATTGAAATATATGGGCGTTGGGGTGATAAATTATTCGATTTTAAAGGCACTGGTTTAGAATATGTGAATAAATCTAATAGATGGAATGGTAAACATAATGGTAAAGACTTGCCAATGGGCTCTTATATATATATTATTAAATTAAATGATGATGATCCTATAACGGGAGTTGTATCCATTGTAAGATAATTAAAATATGAACTTATAAAAATAAAAATATGAAAAGATTGATTTTCTTTTTGTTAGGAAGTTTTTGGTTTGCAGCAAATGCTCAACAGCTTCCTTTGTATTCTCAGTATATGATGAATGCTTTTTTGTTAAATCCTGCAATAGCTGGTAGTGTAGATTATTTTCCAGTACGTTTAACTGCTCGCCAACAATGGGTAGGTATTAATGATGCTCCTTCTACGCAAGCGTTAAGTGCTCATTATTTATTTGAATATCAAAAATTGGGTGTGGGTGGATATGTTTTTAACGATAAATTTGGTCCAATGAGCCGCATTGGTATACAGGCTTGTGCATCGTATCATTTACCACTTACAGGCATTAATTCAAAATTGGGGATTGGCTTAGCTTTAAAAGCATTTCAGTTTAAATTTGATGAATCGAAATTTAAAGCCATTGATGATGCAGATCCAGCATTGTCTTACTCTACAATAACAAAATTTGTTCCTGATGCTGATTTCGGAATCTATTTATACAACGACAAATATTTTGTTGGAGTTTCGGCCACACAATTAGTTCAACTTAATATTGATTTCGGCGATAGCAGTGTAGATAAAAATGCCATTATTCGTCATTACTATGCAATGGGAGGATATAAATTTGTATTAAACGATGATTTTGAAGTGGAGCCTTCCTTATTGTTTAAAGGCACTATGCAAACACCCTGGCAAATCGATTTTAATGTTAAAGGATATTATAAACGAATGTATTGGCTTGGTGTTTCATATCGTTCAAGTAAAGATATAGTGGCTATGCTTGGGGTAAAGGTAAAAAAATATTATTTGGGTTATGCTTTTGATTATACTATGAGTAACATTAAACGTTATACCAGTGGTAGTCACGAAATTCTTATCGGTATTAATATTACAGAAGGCAAAAACCGAGGTTCTAAATTGTTATAATGCATAGAAAATAATATTAAAGGCTGTCATTTGAATCGACAGCCTTTTTTTTTACCTTTACGGCATGAATAGCATACAAGGTCCCATAGGTGTTTTTGATTCCGGTTATGGGGGGTTAACGGTTTTAAAATCGTTTAAACAATTTTTACCTCAATATGATTTTATCTATTTGGGCGATAATGCTCGTGCACCTTATGGAAGTCGTTCGTTTGAAGTTATTTTAGAATATTCACTCGAAGCCGTATTATGGCTTTTTAAACAAGGTTGTCCGCTTATTATTTTTGCTTGTAATACCGCATCGGCAAAAGCTTTACGAACCATTCAACAACGGTATCTGCCTCAAATAGATAATACCAAACGCGTGTTAGGTGTTATTCGTCCAACGGTTGAAGCGATTGGAAATTATACACAAACAAAAAAAGTCGGGATTTTAGGTACCATTGGTACCATAGTATCAGAATCTTATCCAATTGAAATTAAAAAGTTATATCCAGAAATTACAACCTACCAACATGCCTGTCCTTTATGGGTGCCAATTGTAGAACACGAGGAAATGAATACGCCCGGTGCCGATTATTTTATCGAAAAAGATATTCGAGCCTTATTAAGTCAAGATAGCGGTATAGATACCATTATTTTGGGATGTACACATTATCCTTTATTACTACCTACTATTGAACGTTTTGTTCCCGAAGGAGTAAAAATTATTTCTCAAGATGTTATTGTTGCTCAAAGCTTGAAAGATTATTTGAAACGTCATCCCGAAATAGAGACACGTTGTACAAAAACTGGAACAACTACTTTTTATACTACTGATAACGAAGAATTATTTAATAAAAGAGCTAATATTTTTTTTGGCGAAGAAGTAAATGCTCAAAAGGTTATTCATTTAAATATATAAAATTTGACCCATAATTTAAAGCTTTTATATACAATTCGTCTTTTATACTTTAAACTTTTTCTGTTATCTTTGTAAAAGAAAAAAAACACCACCATGAATCAACAAGTAAATATAGAAACTGCAAAAGAATTAGGTATTTTACCCGAAGAGTTTGAAATGATAAAAAAAGTTTTAGGTAGAGTTCCAAACTTTACTGAATTAAGTATATATTCTGTAATGTGGTCAGAACATGCATCCTATAAGAACTCTATAAAATGGTTAAAAACATTACCTCGTAAGGGCGAGTATTTATTAGCTGAAGCAGGAAGCGAAAATGCAGGCTTGGTAAATTTAGGTAATGGCTTGGCTTGTGCTTTTAAAATAGAATCACATAATCATCCATCGGCTGTTGAACCCTATCAGGGAGCAGCAACTGGAGTAGGTGGCATCAATCGTGATATTTTTACAATGGGAGCTCGACCCATTGCTCAATTAAACTCTTTGCGTTTTGGAAACTTAAAACTTGATCGAACCAAATGGTTGTTAAAAGGAGTAGTAAAAGGAATTGGCGATTATGGAAATTCTTTTGGCGTGCCCGTAGTTGGAGGCGAAGTATATTTTGATGAATGCTACAATTACAATCCATTAGTAAATGCCATGTCGGTTGGTATTGTTGAAACTAATAAAATTATATCGGCAACAGCCAAAGGCGTAGGAAACCCTGTATACATTGTTGGCTCTTCTACAGGTAAAGATGGGATACACGGTGCTACTTTTGCAAGTGCTGATTTGCATGAGAAATCTGCTGACGATATTCCAAGTGTACAAGTTGGCGACCCCTTTATGGAAAAACTTTTATTAGAAGCCACACTCGAACTTAATGAAAATGGTTTAATTGTTGGTATGCAAGACATGGGCGCTGCTGGTATTATTTGCTCCACATCGGAAATGTCGGCTCGTGGTAAGTGTGGTATGAAAATAGATCTATCTAAAGTGCCACTTCGTCAACAAAATATGGAACCATGGGAAATACTTCTTTCAGAATCGCAAGAACGAATGTTAGTTGTTGTTGAAAAGGGCAACGAAGCTAAAGTAGAGCAAATACTTCAAAAATGGGATTTACATTATGCTATTATTGGTGAGGTAATTGATGAAGATAAATTGTATTTTTATTTCAATAACCAACTAGTGGCAGAAGTACCAGCAGAATCGCTTGTTCTAGGAGGTGGCGCCCCGGTATATGATAGAGCGTACAAAGAACCAGATTACTTAAAACAATTAAGTAGTTTTAATATTGATGATATTGATATACCAGAAAATTTAGTTGAAGTGGCTAAACAAATAACTCAAATTCCTACTATAGCTTCAAAACGCTGGATATACGAACAATACGATACCATGGTTAGGACCGTAAATATGACGACTAACTTACCTGCTGATGCTGGAATCGTTAATATTAAAGGTACCAATATCGCATTGACATTGACGGTTGATTGTAACTCTCGATATGTATATGCTAATCCGCAAGAGGGAACGGCTATGGCAGTGGCCGAAGCTGCCCGAAATATTGTATGCGCTGGTGGAAAACCTATCGCTATTACAAATTGTTTAAACTTTGGTAATCCTTATAATCCCGAAGTATATTGGCAATTTGTCGAAGCTATCAAAGGAATGTCTAAAGCTTGTAAAAAGTTTGAAACTCCCGTTACAGGTGGAAATGTTAGTTTCTATAATCAAACTGCTATCGACGGTAAAATAGAACCCATATTCCCAACTCCGGTTATTGGTATGCTGGGAGTTATGGATAAGAAAAACCAGATGTCGTTAGCATTTGAGCGTAAAGGCGATATGATATACCTAATAGGCCCTTCGAAAAACGATATTGCATCGTCGCAATATTTAATTCATTATCATGGAGTAGAAAAATCGCCTGCACCTTATTTTGACATTGAAGAAGAATATAAGTTGCAACAAATTATAATGGAATTAATTGAACATAGAATGATATGTTCGGCTCACGATGTTTCAGAAGGAGGATTATTTATTACATTACTTGAATCGTCTATTCCCAATCAATTAGGTTTTGATATAACTACAGATAGCGAAATTCGCGAAGATGCCTTTTTATTTGGTGAAAGTCAAAGCAGGGTAGTCGTATCGGTTTGTCCATCGCGTGAAGATGCTTTTATCGATTTTATGGTAAAACAAAATTTCCCCTTTATCACTCTTGGGCATGTTACAAAAGGTGAATTGCGTATTGACGATGTATCGTACGGATTTATCAAAGATTATACACAATTATATAATAATGCAATTGAGAAAATCATGAACGCATAGCCATGATGCTCGATAAATCGAACGAAAAAATTGGAGCTATGTTTGATAATATAGCCCCAACTTACGATACGCTGAATCATATCTTATCATTTAATGCAGATAAAAAATGGCGAAAAAAAGCAGTAGATGAGCTATTGTCTAATAGACCTACTACAATATTAGATGTAGCAACTGGTACAGGCGATATGATTATAGAAATAGCTAACAGAGGCAATTTTAACATAATAGGAATTGATATATCTACGAAGATGCTAGCCATAGCAAAAGAAAAACATCAATTTTTACAATTAAAGAATATACAATATATAGAATCGGCTGCTGAATCAATTCCTATTAGCGATGCTTATTTTGATGCAGCAAGTGTCGCTTTTGGCGTTCGAAATTTTGAAAATTTACCCAAAGGATTAGCCGAAATTTATCGAGTGTTGCGTGTTGGTGGAGTATTGGTTGTATTGGAGTTTATTAAGCCCAATAACAAATTAACACGTGTCTTTTTGAGGTGGTATTTAAAATATATATTGCCTTTTATAGCTTATCTTATTTCAAAAAATCGCGATGCTTATAAATATTTAGCACAGAGTATCGATGAGTTTTATACTAAAGACAATTTTCAGCAAATATGCCAACATGCTGGTTTTAAAATTTTAAAAACAAAAGTATTGTTTATGGGTTTAGTTGCTATTTTTGTATTAAAAAAATAAAAAGATATTTTTCCCGTTATAGGAGCATGAAATTTAAATTATTACTCATATTATTTATATTTTGTTTAATACATATATCTGTTAAGTCGCAAAAAGAATCGACAGCACCTACTAATTTGCCCAAATATGATGTAATTCCATTGCATTTTGGCATGTCTTTAGGTTTTAATTATATGGATTTTACTATTCACAATTCTTCTGCTTTTTGGTTACTCGATTCTGTTTATTCAGTAGAAAATATCCCTCAAGTTGGTTTAAATATAAATATTGTATCGAATTATAATATTCCATTTTCAAATTTTTCGATTCGTTTTTTGCCTGGACTTAATTTAGGTCAGCGAAATTTAGAATATTGGGTTAAAAAAGATACAACATTTTACACACATACTATGAAAATAGAATCAACCTTTCTCGATTTCCCTTTATTGTTAGAATATAAAGGTGCGCGTATAAATAATTTTCGTCCTTATTTAATAGCTGGTGGAAGTATAAAAGTAGATTTGGCATCGCAAAAACGTATTCGCGATGATGAGCGACCCAAGATTAGACTTGGTCGCTGGAGCTATTATTATGAATTAGGCTTTGGCACAGATTTTTTTTTAGAATACTTTAAGTTTGCAATGGAACTTAAGTATGTGGTTGGTTTAAATAATGTTCTTGTACCTGATAATACGCAGTTTACAAAGGCTATTGAACGTATGAATAGCAAAATGCTTATGCTTTCGTTTACATTTGAAGGTAGCGATATTCGGATATTTAAATTTGGAAAACGTAAAGGAAAATAATTTAACTTGATTCAAAAAGTTACCATAATTATTTCGCCCGCTGATGCTAAAAACGATAATAAAATAATAAATTATTTAGCTCAGCAATTGAAAATAAATTCTAAACGAATTGTTTTTATACAATTGATTAAGCGTTCGATTGATGCTCGCAATGCACAGGTAAAATTACAGTTAACCTATTTAGTTCATATCGATAAGTTTGAGGTCATAAAAGAAAATGAAGCTTTTATACCTCAAAAATTAAAAAAAGATAAATCGGTTATAATAATAGGCTCGGGACCTGCTGGTTTGTTTGCTGCTTTGCGTTTAATTATGTTAGGAATTAAGCCCATTGTTTTTGAACAAGGAAACGATGTGCATCAACGCAAACGCGATATTGCTCAAATGTATCGGATCAATGAAGTAAATGAGCAATCGAATTATTGTTTTGGTGAGGGTGGAGCTGGGACTTTTTCAGATGGAAAGCTTTATACTCGTTCGTCAAAGCGTGGAGATATTGAATGGTTTTTAAAATTGTTGATACAAGCTGGTGCTTCGACTAATATTGCTATCGATGCTCATCCACATATTGGTAGTGATAAATTGCCGGCAATTGTAGAAAATCTTCGCAAATGGATAATACAATCGGGTGGGGAAGTACATTTTGCCTCAAAAGTTAATCGACTCATTGTTAATAATGGTATTTGCAAGGGTGTTGAAGTTAATGGTGATGAAACTATTTATGCCAATGCTGTTATACTAGCAACGGGGCATTCGTCGCATGACGTATATAAAATGCTTGATGAATTAGGAGTTGAGCTTTTGCCAAAAGGTTTTGCTTTAGGGGTTCGTATTGAACATCCACAAAAATTGATAAATACGATTCAATATCATGATGAAAAATATATAAAGTATTTACCTGCTGCAGAATATAAAGTTGTAGAACAGGTAAATGAGCGAGGCGTTTATTCTTTTTGTATGTGCCCAGGGGGTATGGTTGTTCCTGCTTCAACTCAAAAAGGGTTGACGGTAGTAAATGGAATGTCGGCTTCGCATAGAGGTTCGCCATTTGCTAATAGCGGTTTTGTTGTAGAAATACGTCCAGAAGATATTGCTAAACAGGCTACTGCGGCTGATATGTTAGCATTTCAGTTGGCAATTGAAAAAAAAGCTTATCAAATGGTTGAAAATGGCTTAAAAGCCCCAGCACAGCGAATAGTCGATTTTATGCAAGGCAGAGTATCTGATCATTTGCCGACTACATCGTATATTCCGGGTCTAGTTTCATCGCCTATGCACCAATGGCTCCCTATTTTTATAGTAGAACGATTAAAGGGAGCATTCAAGAAATTGCAATACCGAATGAAAGGATTTATTGATGCTGAAGCTATTATGATTGGTGTAGAAAGTCGTACCAGTTCGCCTGTTCGTATTCCACGAAATCTTGATACTTATGAACAATTGCAAATAAAAGGCTTATACCCTTGTGGCGAAGGAGCCGGTTATGCAGGAGGAATTACGTCGTCTGCTTTTGATGGGGTAGCTGTTGCTGAAGTTATTGCACAAAAATGGTGAATCCAATTATCTAAAATTAATAATTTAAAGAACGTTGCAAAAATCCAAACATTTAAAAAATTACAGAGGAAAAATAATAAAAAACTTATTTGCTGTTTATTGAAATTTGTTTTATTTTTGTATAGTTAACATCTGTAATGCTTTTCAGGTATTATATACAAGCTCTTTTTAGCTTACAAAAACTGTAAGTGAAAGGGCGGAGCTGTAGAATAAAATGAGCAAAAATAGTTTACAAAAAATTAAATCGCCTTTTAATGATTTGTAATTTATCTTTTATATTTGTAAAAAAATAAAACGCTACATTATAGCGCTTATACATCCAAATATGGAAATAAGGCGCAATAAAGTAGCGCATATAAACGAGTTATATTTCATTGCTCGTATTCACAAGTATTAGTGTTTCATATTAGCTGAGTTTATTTTTTTAGCATATCATAAAATTATCACCTCAGAAGCTTTTTCGAGCAAAAATACTTTTCACACGCTTTGTCATGAAATTTGTACGGGCATGAAAACAAAAAAATGGGCAACAAAATAAACGTTCTACGAAATAAACCACTTTATTGAGCTTATTGGAGAAAGGGAGCAATACAAATTTCCATGCCAAAGCTTACTTAACAGCATACTTCGCAACACAAACATAACAGCCGCTTGGTAGCATTTTTTAGTTTATTTTCAATAACACTTGGATATTATAAATAAATGTTTTAACTTTGTCGAGCAACGTTCATAAAAACGCTACCAAGCGGCGGAACGTTGGCAGCAATGGTAACGGACGACACTACCAAGACCAAACGGACAGAAAAAACGAGCAGACAATGACACAAGACAAAGATTTAATTTTTGCCCAACACACATTTTTTTGTTTTTCTGCCACCGCACAAGTGGCACATTTGGTTTTGCCCGACACACAACGCCAACGCTTCGCAAAACCAAAAGAGCCACTTTTTCCCTATCGAACTTAGACAGCGTTTTAAATTTTTAAGTATCTTTACCAGCGAATGAAGTGTTTTTTAATCATATTCAGTGTTTATTTCTTGGCATTATCGCTAATGCCTTGTACTGATGCACTCGGTATGAATGCCCCCAATACTTCAAAAACAGAAATTACTAAAACGCACAATGGCGATGCAGAACATAACGATTTTTGCAGTCCGTTTTGTATTTGTAGTTGTTGTAATACCCCTGTTAATATAACCTTTGATTCGTTTAGCATAAAGGTAAATAAACCTGTCGCAACTTCACTTAAAATACCCGTTTTTAATTTCTTTTTCGCTTCCAATTACTACGGAAGCATTTGGCAACCGCCATAAATCAGTTAATGAATTTATGATGTTCTGTAACGCAGAACAAAACAGAATTATTTACGGTGCTTACGCACCGCAAATAATCGTGTATTCATTCATTAAACTGATTAAAAATAATGTTAGATAAAATCATAAAATTTAGTATTCAAAACAAGCTTGTTATTGGTATAATGACCTTGTTGCTTATCATTTGGGGAGTGTGGAGTGCCACAAAGCTTCCCATTGATGCCGTACCTGATATTACCAACAATCAGGTTCAGATTATTACCGTTTGTCCTACGCTTGCGGCACAGGAAGTGGAACAGTTGGTGACATTTCCTATTGAACAAAGCATTGCCAACCTGCCCGATTTAGAAGAAACCCGAAGTATTTCACGGTTTGGGCTTTCGGTTATTACGGTTGTATTTGATGATAATGTGGATATATATTTTGCCCGACAGCTTGTCAATGAAAAACTGAAAGAAGCCGAAGAAAAAATCCCAAAAGGCATTGGCACACCCGAACTTGCACCTGTAAGCACAGGTTTGGGCGAAGTGTACCAATACATCATACACCCCAAAAAAGGGAGTGAACATAAATACAATGCCAAAGACTTGCGTACTATGCAGGATTGGATTGTTGCCCGACAGCTAAACGGAACAAAAGGCATAGCCGAAGTAAACAGTTTTGGTGGCGAACTGAAACAATATGAAGTAGCCGTAAATCCCAACCGCTTAAAGGCAATGGGTGTAAGTGTTACCGATATTTTCAATGCTCTTGAAAAGAACAATCAGAATACAGGTGGTGCATACATTGACAAAAAACCAAATGCTTACTTCATTCGGGGTATTGGTTTGGTTACTTCGTTGGAAGATGTAAAAAACATAGCTGTAAAAAACACTAACGGCAGTATTCCGATTTTTATAAAAGATGTTGCAGAAGTTCGTTTTGGTAATGCGGTTCGCTACGGAGCATTAACCTACAATGGCGAAGTAGATGCCGTTGGCGGTGTGGTAATGATGCTCAAAGGCGAAAACAGCAACGAAGTAGTAAAACGTATCAAAGAAAAATTGCCTGTCATTCAGAAATCTTTGCCCGATGATATTGTCATTGAGCCTTATTTGGACAGAACAGATTTAGTTGGCAGAGCAATCAGCACCGTAGAAAAGAATTTAATTGAGGGAGCGTTGATTGTCATTTTCGTGTTGGTGCTGTTTTTGGGAAATTTAAGAGCAGGTTTAATTGTGGCTTCCGCTATTCCGTTGTCAATGCTGTTTGCTTTGGGAATGATGAATGTTTTCGGAGTAAGTGCCAATTTAATGAGTTTAGGAGCTATTGACTTTGGTTTGATTGTGGACGGTGCAGTTATTATTGTAGAAGCCACTTTGCACCATTTGGGTTTGCGAAAATCAATGAACAAGCTGACACAGCAGGAAATGGACAACGAAGTTTTTGTGTCCGCTTCCAAAATCAGAAACAGTGCAGCGTTTGGCGAAATCATTATTTTAATCGTGTACATTCCTATTCTCACATTGGTAGGCGTTGAGGGCAAAATGTTTACACCAATGGCTAAAACAGTAGGATTTGCCATTTTGGGAGCATTTATTTTGTCGCTTACTTATATACCAATGATGTGTGCTTTGTTTTTGTCAAAAAAAAGTTTCACACAAAGAAACCATTTCAGACAAGATGATGAACTACCTGCAAAGCATTTACCAACCGCTTTTGCAGAAAGCCGTAAAAATAAAATATTGGATTGTTGCTTCGACCGCTCTACTCTTTGCCTTTTCCCTTTTGCTCTTTAAAAATTTAGGTGGCGAATTTATACCACAATTACAAGAGGGCGATTTTGCGTTTCATTGCATATTGCCACAAGGCAGTTCGTTGAGCCAAAGTATTGAAACTTCAATGCAGGCATCAAGAATTATCAAGGAATTTGATGAAGTAAAAATGGTAGTCGGCAAAACAGGGGCTGCCGAAGTACCTACCGACCCGATGCCACCTGAAGCCACAGATTTAATGGTAATACTTAAACCAAAAAAGGAATGGAAAGAACAGAAAAGCTATAACCAGCTAGCTGATGAAATCAATGAAGCTTTGGAGGTTATACCGGGTGTATTCTTTGAAAAAAATCAGCCTATACAAATGCGTTTCAACGAATTGATGACAGGGATTCGGCAGGATGTGGCGGTTAAGATTTTCGGGGAAAATTTAGACAGTCTTGCCATTTATGCAGATAAGGTAAGTAAGGTTATTCAAACAGTAAACGGAGCGACTTCGCCACAGGTAGAACGGGTTAGCCGATTGCCACTAATCAATGTAGAATACGATAGAACACGACTTGCCAATTACGGTATCAATGTAGAAGATGTAAACAATGTAGTAAGCACCGCATTTGCAGGAAAAAGTGCAGGACAGGTTTTTGAAAACGAAAGGCGTTTTGATTTAGTGGTACGATTAGACAGTACATACAGAACGGACATAGACGATGTAAGCAATTTGATGATACCTACCAACACAGGTAATCAGATACCACTATCACAAGTAGCTAATATTAGCTACAAGTTGGGACCAGCACAAATCAGCCGGGAAGCAAGCAAAAGAAGAATTGTTATCGGCTTCAACGTATCGGGCAGAGATGTACAAAGTGTGGTTGAAGATATTCAGCAGAAATTAAGCGAGCAGATAAAATTGCCCACAGGCTATTACTTTACTTATGGCGGACAGTTTGAGAATTTACAGAAAGCAAGTAAACGCCTGATGATAGCTGTTCCAATTTCGCTGTTCCTTATTTTTTCGTTGCTATACTTTACGTTCCGTTCGGTCAAACAGGCAAGCCTGATTTTTACCGCAATCCCAATGAGTGCCATAGGTGGCGTGTTTGCGTTGCTGTTGCGTGGTATGCCGTTCAGCATTTCGGCAGGTATCGGCTTTATTGCTTTGTTTGGTGTAGCAGTATTAAACGGAATTGTCTTAATCGGAACTTTCAACCAATTAGAAAAAGACGGAGTTAAAGACATTTTCAAACGAGTATTTGACGGCACAAAGGAAAGGTTGCGACCTGTACTAATGACGGCAACCGTAGCAAGTTTGGGCTTTTTGCCTATGGCATTAAGCACAGGTGCAGGAGCAGAAGTACAAAAACCATTGGCAACCGTTGTTATTGGCGGATTGATTACGGCTACTTTCCTTACGCTGTTTGTACTGCCTTTGCTGTATATCATTTTCAATTCAAAAATCAACATCAGAAAAAAAGGAAAAATGAAATCCGTTACAACCGTAATTGTGTTGTTGCTTTCTGTTTTAAGTTTCAATGCAAATGCTCAAAACAAAAAAATAATTGGTGTAGATGAATCGATAAACATTGCATTGCAAAACAACGGAAATATAAAAGCGAAAGATTTTGAAATAAAATCGGCTCAAAGTCTGAAAAGAACATCGGGCGAATTACCGAAATTAGATTTTAATGCACAGTTGGGACAATACAACAGTATAAAGTTTGACCAATCTTTTCAAGTAGCACAAACGATACCGTTTCCGACTTTGTTCGGTGCTAAAAAACAACTGATAAATGCCGAAGTAAAAGGCAAAGAATTACAAAGTGAAATAACCGTATTGGAGTTAAAAAATCAAGTGCGTACTTATTTCTATCAAATTCAGTATTTGCAGAATAATCAAAAGCAGTTGTTGTATTTGGATAGTTTGTACAATGATTTTATCAAAGTGGCAGAACTGCGTTACAAAACAGGCGACACCAAAAAAGTAGAAATCAGTACAGCACAAGCCAAGCAAGGCGAAATCAATTTATTGCTGAAACAAAATGGAGTTTATCTCAATAATGCTTATCAAAATTTACAGGCATTGATGAATACAAAAGAACCGTTTGAAGTTGCCAATGATACAGATTTTAAGCCTTTGCAGGTAAGCACTTTGTTAGACAGCACAGCCATTGCAAACCACCCGACAATTAAGGCGTTGTATCAAGATATAATCATTGCAGAACAAACAAAAAAGGTAGAGAAAGCACAGGGTTTGCCCGATTTTACGATTGGTTACACTAATCAGTCTTTAATAGGTTTTCAAACTATAAACGGACAGGAGCAGTATTTTAATTCGGGCAATCGGTTCAGTTATGTAAGCGTTGGTGTTTCTATTCCTTTGACTTTCGGAGCTACAAAAGCAAGGATAAAATCTTTGGACTATCAAAAACAAGCCATTGAAGCCAACACCAAGCAACAGCAAATTTTGTTGGAAACACAGTTTCAAAATGCCATACAGCAGTATCAGCAGGATTTGCAGGAGTTCAATTACTATCAGCAACAAGCCTTGCCTAATGCAAACGATATTGTTTCATCGGCTCAATTAGGTTATCGCACAGGCGATATAAGCTATGTGGAGTATTTGTATGCTTTGCAAACGGCAACAGACATTCAGTTGAATTACCTAAAAAGTATTCAGCAGGTCAATCAATCGGTCATCAATATTTATTCAATAATCAATCAATAATTCGGTATGAAATTCAAAATAAAAAATTCAATCGTTTTTCCTTTGGCACTATGCACTTTGCTTGTGATAAGCAGTTGCGGTAGCAAAGACAATCATTCGCATAATGACGAAAATACAAAAGAAACAGGTACTTCTGACGGACACAACCACGAAGAAGAAACGCCAACCATTGTCACGCTTACACAAGAGCAGATAAAAGCCGTTGGCATCACGTTGGGCAAAGTAGAAAACAAGGAACTCACAGCCACTATAAAGGTAAATGGTATGCTTAAAGTTCCAAACAACAACAAAGCAATTGCCACTTCTTTGTATGGTGGAGTTATCAAAACGCTGAATGTGCAAATTGGCGATTATGTAAAGAAAGGACAGGTAATTGCTACGATTGCCAATCCGCAGTTTATACAGTTGCAGGAAGAATATTTGACTATTGGCAGTAAAATCACTTTTGCAGAACAGGAAGTACAACGCCAAAATGAACTCAATGCAGGAAACGCAGGAGCTTTGAAAAATCTGCAATACGCAACGGCAGAACTCAATACGCTTCGCACCCGAAAAGCATCATTGCAACAGCAAATACAGCTAATGGGCATCAATCCAAATTCGGTATCAAACAGCAACTTGAAATCTACATTGGTAGTTACAAGTCCGTTGAATGGAACAATAAGCAATTTGTTTGCAAAGATTGGCAGTTATGTAGATATTTCTTCGCCTGTTGCCGAAATCGTAGATAACAGTTCATTGCATTTGGATTTACAAGTGTTTGAAAAAGATTTACCGCTTTTGAAAATCGGGCAAACCATTCATTTTACCTTAACCAATAATCCTACTAATGAATACGATGCAAAAGTGTTTAGCATTGGTTCATCATTTGAAAACGAGAGCAAAACCATTGCCGTGCATTGCACCGTTACAGGAAACAAAATAGGTTTGATTGACGGAATGAACATTACAGGAATTGTGAGTTTGAGCAATGCCCTAACACCTGCCGTACCCAATGAAGCCATTGTAAACGCAGACGGAAAAGACTACATTTTTGTTGTTACTGATAAAAAAGCGGAAGAACACCACGAAGAAGAAAGCGAAGAACACAACCACGAAAGTGAAGACCGTAAACACAGCAATGAAGAAAACGGCAACATCAATTTTGAAAAAATAGAAGTTGTAAAAGGCGTTTCCAATATGGGCTACACCGCAATAACTTTTGTACAGGACATTCCTGCCAATGCTCAAATTGTAATCAAAGGAGCATTTTTTGTCAATGCCAAATTATCTAACACAGGAGGACACAATCATTAAAAATTAAAAGCAATGATAAATACAGATAAAAATCACAAGCATATTTACAATGTACAAGGTAAGCAGCTTTGTTGCACACAGGAAGAAAAAATTTACACCAATGCAGGTGCAAAAGAGTTGATAAAAGAAAAGCATCAACACGACCATAGCGATGATGACGGACACGACCACAGCCACAGTGATAGCAACCTTTTCAAAGTGTTTTTGCCAAGCATTATTTCATTGGTGCTATTGCTTGTTGCCGTTTATTTAGACAATTTCCTAAAACCAGAATGGTTTACAGGTTTGGTAAGGATTGTTTGGTATGTGGTGGCTTATATTCCTGTTGGGTTTCCTGTAATCAAAGAAGCCGTTGAAAGCATTGCCAAAGGCGAGATATTTTCCGAATTTCTGTTGATGAGCATTGCCACAATCGGAGCGTTTGCCATTGGCGAATATCCGGAGGGCGTAGCCGTAATGTTGTTTTATGCTGTTGGCGAAGTGTTTCAGACATTGGCGGTAAAAAGAGCAAAAGCAAATATCAAATCTTTGCTTGACCAAAGACCCGATGAAGTAACCGTTTTGCGAAACAACCAACCCCAAACCGTAAAGGCAGAAAGCGTAAACATTGGCGAAATCATACAATTAAAATCGGGCGAAAAATTGGGATTAGACGGAGTTTTGTTATCCGAAACAGCATCATTTAACACCGCAGCTTTAACAGGCGAAAGCAAACCCGATACCAAAGCCAAAGGCGAAACAGTTTTGGCAGGAATGATAAACCTAAACACCGTTGCACAGATAGAAGTTACCACAGCATACACCGATAGTAAGTTGAGTAAAATTTTAGAATTGGTACAAAATGCCACTTCACAAAAAGCACCGACAGAATTATTCATTAGAAAGTTTGCAAAAATATACACACCGATAGTTGTACTGTTAGCTATTCTAATTACAGCATTGCCCTACTTCTTTGTAGAAAATTATGTGTTCAGCCAATGGTTGTATCGTGCTTTGGTATTCCTTGTTATCTCTTGCCCTTGTGCATTGGTAATAAGTATTCCTTTAGGCTACTTTGGCGGAATTGGGGCAGCGAGTAAAAATGGAATATTGGTTAAGGGAAGCAACTTTTTGGATGTTCTTGCCAGCATACAAAATGTAGTAATGGATAAGACAGGTACAATGACGGAGGGCGTATTTAAAGTTCAGGAAGTTGTATTTGACAAGGCATTTGATGAGAAAGAAATTTTAGA
Source organism: Bacteroidales bacterium (assembly GCA_013314715.1). Taxonomy (NCBI): domain Bacteria; kingdom Pseudomonadati; phylum Bacteroidota; class Bacteroidia; order Bacteroidales; species Bacteroidales bacterium. The sequence continues at coordinate 138,001 of JABUFC010000001.1, forward strand.
AATGGTCAATGCTTTGGAAAGCCATAGTAGCCACCCCGTAGCAACTGCCATTCAAGAATATGTAGGCGATGTAAACCACAATATCCCATTAGAAAATATAGAGGAAATTGCAGGACACGGACTAAAGGCTAATGTAAATGGGAAAGAATTATTGGTAGGGAATTTTAAGCTGATGGATAAATTTTCTATTACTTATGACATAGACCCGAACAGCATTGTCTACACGGTAATCGCAGTGGCTTATGATAGAAAGTTTGTTGGTTACATTACCATTGCGGACAGCATAAAAGAAGACGCACAGGAAACCATAAATCTATTGCATAAGCTCAATGTTAAAGCTACTATGCTTAGCGGAGATAAAAGTACGGTTGTAAAGTATGTAGCGGAACAGTTGGGGATAGATAATGCTTTCGGAGATTTATTGCCTGAAGATAAAGTAAACAGAGTTAAAGAAATCAAAGCCAAAAATGAAACCGTTGCCTTTGTCGGAGACGGTGTAAATGATGCACCTGTTGTAGCGTTAAGTGATGTCGGTATTGCAATGGGCGGTTTAGGTAGCGATGCCACCATTGAAACAGCAGACGTAGTAATACAAGACGACAAGCCGAGTAAAATACCTATGGCAATCAATATCGGTAAACAGACAAAGAAAATTGTTTGGCAAAATATCACATTGGCATTTGTAGTAAAAGGAATTGTTTTAATACTTGGTGCAGGTGGCTTGGCAACAATGTGGGAAGCCGTTTTTGCCGATGTAGGTGTAGCATTATTGGCAATCTTAAACGCAGTACGAATACAACGAATGAAATTTTGACAAACCAACGCTAAAAGCAAGCACATTTGCAAACCGCACAAGGCGACACACAAGCCAAAGTTTGCAAAAGAGCTTGCTTTTTCCAACGCACGACAGAAAAAACAAAAAAATCTTTCCACGCTTCGCAAAAAATTAAATCTGCCGACACACCAAACCTGACAGACAAATACGAACGGACGGAAAAAACCACAGCTGCCAACATCGGTTTGGCGTTATGGCGGCTGACGTGCATAATTTGAGCTTAGTGCTACTATTAAACTTTTGTGCTAAATTTGGGCTGATGTTCCCTGATTGCCGCCACAAACGCCAAGCCGTGAACCGATAGAGAGCAATACGCTTCGCTTTACGGTTTTTCCATTTAAAATTTCTGTGATATGTAGAAGTTTTAAAGCGGGTTGAAGGTTCTAACTTTTTTGAGCATGAGCAAGAGATTGGTGAGAAATTTCTAAATTCTCAAAACCTATTGCTCTCTCCCGAATACTCGGGACGGCTTCGGAAATAATCGAGCTCTGGATAACGTTCTTTGTTCGATGCCTATTCCCGCATGAAGCGTACAGCTTCTATCACGAGAGTTACCTTCTGTGAGAAGGTCTTGTCAAAATTTTTGACGAGACCATTTAGCCCTTAGTTCTATTGCGTTGTTTAAGAAAAAAAACTATAAAAAAGAGGCTGCCCTTTTGAGGCAGCCTCTTTTTTTATTACATTTTAAATCAATTATTTTTTCTTGTTTTTTGCTTTATTTGAACTACTTTTTTTAGTAGATTTCTTATTGGGAAAGCGAACAGCAGCCTGAGCAGCAGCTAAGCGAGCTATAGGAACACGGAACGGAGAGCAGCTAACGTAGCTTAAGCCAAGCATATGGCAGAATTCGATAGAACTGGGTTCGCCACCATGTTCGCCACAGATACCGAGTTTTATGTCTTTGCGGGTAGAGCGACCTTTTTCGCATGCAATACGCATTAATTCGCCAACGCTATCGCGGTCAATTTGTTGGAATGGGTCAACAGGTAAAATTTTCTTTTCGAGGTATTCGGGTAAGAAACTTCCAATATCGTCACGAGAGAAGCCAAAGGTCATTTGTGTTAAGTCGTTGGTGCCAAATGAGAAGAATTGAGCATATTCGGCAATTTTATCGGCTGTTAATGCTGCTCGAGGAATTTCTATCATGGTACCAACTAAATGTGGTATTTCTTTTAATTTGAATTTTGCTAAAACTTCGGAGTAAACTTTTTGTATAAGTTCGTATTGGTGTTTTAACTCTGTAAATACAGAAGTTACAGGAATCATGATTTCGGGATAAGGATTCTTCTTTTCTTTGATGAGTTCGGCAGCTGCTTCAAAAATGGCTCTAACTTGCATTTCAGTAATTTCGGGGTAGGTAATGCCAAGACGAACACCACGGTGTCCCATCATGGGGTTGTTTTCGTGGAGTGAGTCGGCACGTTTATTAAATTCTTCTGAAGAAATATTTAAGCTATTGGCAAGTTTTTCGCGTTCTTCTTTAATATGAGGTACGAATTCGTTTAGAGGAGGGTCGAGGGTACGGAAGGTTACAGGTAGTCCGTCCATGGCTTCTAAGGTGCCTTTAACATCTTTTTTTACATATGGGAATAATTCATCTAAAGCAGCACGACGTTCTTTTTCGGTAGTAGAAACAATCATTTTGCGAAGTAAGAATAAAGGTTTTTCGCTACCCACACCATAAAACATATGTTCTGTGCGGAATAAACCAATACCTTCGGCTCCAAATGAGCGAGCTTTAGCTGCATCTTCTGGTGTATCGGCGTTGGTTCTGATTTTTAAAGTACGAATATTATCGCATAATTTCATGAACTTTACAAAATCTTTGTTTTCTTCGGCTGCTTTAATCATAGGTAGTTCGCCAAGATAAACGATACCTTTAGAGCCGTTGAGTGTAATCCAATCGCCTTCTTTTAAGATAGTACCATCGGCACATTTAATTGTTTTCTCGTTAACATCTATATTAAGGTTGCTAGCGCCAACAATACAGCATTTTCCCCATCCTCTTGCTACTAAGGCAGCATGGCTGGTCATACCACCTCTACCTGTAAGAATAGCTTCGGCAGCTCTCATACCGTCTATATCTTCGGGGTTTGTTTCTTCGCGAACCAAAATAACTTTTTTACCTTTTTTTGCCCATTCAACGGCATCGGCAGAATTGAATACTATTTGACCAGTAGCGCCACCAGGACCAGCAGGTAAACCGCTTCCTATTTTTTTAGCAGCTTTTTCCTTTTTGGGGTCGATAATGGGATGTAATAATTCGTCTAATTGCGATGGGCTAACTCTTAATACAGCTTCTTCTTTGGTAATAAGTTTTTCGTCTAGCATATCGAGTGCCATTCTAACTGCAGCAGGTCCATTACGTTTACCAACGCGACACTGGAGCATATAAAGTTTTTCTTCTTGAATGGTAAACTCAATATCGAGCATGTCGCGGTAATGCTTTTCGAGTTTCTTTTGAATAGCATCCAATTGTTTGTATGCTTTAGGCATTGCAGTTTCGAGTGAAGGTAAGTGCTTATTGTGTTCAGATTTTCCTACTTCGTTGATAGGGTTGGGCGTACGAATACCAGCTACAACATCTTCGCCTTGAGCATTGGGTAGCCATTCGCCGTAGAAGTATTTTTCGCCGGTAGCGGGGTTGCGGGTAAAGGCTACACCGGTAGCCGATGTTTCGCCCATGTTACCAAATACCATTGATTGAACATTAACAGCAGTGCCCCACCAGTCGGGTATACCTTCAATTTTACGATATGATATAGCGCGTTTACCATTCCAGCTTTGGAATACAGCTGCAATAGCTCCCCATAATTGGTCTTTAGCATCTTCGGGGAAGGGTTTGCCTAAAACTTCTTTAACTTTCTTTTTATAAATAACAATGAGTTCTTTTAAATCGTCTGCACTGAGTTCGGTTTCATGTTTTACACCTTTTTTGTGCATAAGTTTTTCCATTTCTTTTTCGAGTTGCTGGCGAACGCCCATACCGTCGGCGGGTTCAATGCCAGCAGCTTTTTCCATTACTACGTCGGCATACATTTGTATGAGACGGCGTTGAGAATCGTAAACGAAACGAGGATTTTTGGTCTTTTTTATGAGTCCTTCGCGAGTGGTATCGTTTAAACCAACATTTAAAACGGTATCCATCATACCCGGCATAGATGCTCTTGCACCTGAACGAACCGAAACCAATAACGGATTATTTTTGTCGCCAAATTTCATTCCCATTATTTTTTCAACTCGTGCAAGAGCTTTTTCTACTTGTTTTTCAAGTTCTTTGGGATAAGTTTTGTTGTGTTGGTAATAATAAGTACAAACTTCGGTTGTAATGGTAAAACCAGCAGGAACCGGAAGCCCAATGCTATCCATTTCGGCTAAATTAGCTCCTTTGCCACCTAGTAGTTCTTTCATGTCGGCTTTGCCTTCGGCTTCGCCATTACCAAAGAAATAAACGTATTTCTTTTCTTTTTCAGTTTTCTTTTTTGTTGCCATGTATCTTAATGGTTTAGTTAAACAATCTTTTTGCGAATTTAACTATAATTTGAATTTTAATTGCAAAAACCTTAAAATTTTTTTTTGCTTTTTAAACAACTTGTTAATAGATAGCGAATTAAGAATATGGTATTTTAATTTTTTTTAATAAATCTAAAAACGCTTTATGAATGATTATTTGGCTTTAAAAACTATTAAAAAAAATAGGCTATTTTAAAGTAAAATATTAACTTTGTTGCAATAAATCTAAGGATAAATGTTGACAAAAAAAGCCCAATATGCTTTGTATGCTTTAAGATACTTAGCTTTTAAAAAGGCAAATGGTCCTGTTTTAATAAAAGAAATGGTTGAAGCTGAAAAACTACCCCAAAAGTTCATTGAGGCTATATTAGTCGATTTAAAGAATGCAGGTTTTGTAAATAGCAAAAAAGGCAAAAACGGCGGTTATTATTTGATAAAGGAACCGAAAGAAATAAATTTTGCCGATATTATTCGTGTTTTCGACGGTGCTATTGCCTTGTTGCCTTGTGCCACTTATAAGTATTACGAAAAATGCGAAAAGTGTGAGAATGATGACGATTGTGGTTTGCGTAATGTAGTAAAAGAAATTCGCGATAAGACTGTAGCTATTATGAAAGAGCTAACCCTTCAGGATGTGATTGATAGAGATAAAACCGGACGTTTTAATATGTTATGACTCGCAAATTGCTTATAATATGGGCTTTATTTTTATTATTAACGAATTTTTTATTTAGTCAGCGTGTTGGCTTAGTATTGAGCGGAGGTGGGGCAAAAGGTTTAGCTCATATTGGTGTAATTAAAGCATTAGAAGAAAATGGTATTCCCATCGACTACATTACGGGTACTTCAATGGGTGCAATTGTAGGTTCGCTTTATGCGGCTGGTTATTCGCCTCAGGAGATGGAAAAAATTGTAACAGACCCTGAATTTCAAAACTGGGCATGGGGCAAAATACCCGACGATTATGTCTATTATTTTAAGCGTAAAGAAGACGATGCTTCATGGCTCGATTTAAAGTTTAAATACGATTCTGTTATTTCTCCTAGCTTGCCTACCAATGTAGTTCCACCTCATTCAATGGATCTCGCTTTTATGCAATTGTTAGCCTCTGCATCGGCAAAGGCAAATTATAATTTCGATAGCCTTTTTGTGCCTTTTCGTTGTGTAGCAAGCGATGTTTATGCTAATGAACCAATTATTTTCAAAGAGGGCGATTTAGGTTCGGCTGTACGTGCTTCAATGACTTTTCCGTTTTATTTTAAACCCATTTCTATTAAAGGGCGTTTGCTCTTTGATGGTGGTATTTATAACAATTTCCCGATTGATATAATGCAAAATGATTTTAAACCCGATTTTATTATCGGAAGTTGTGTTGCTTCTAATGCCATGCCTCCATCGGACGATAATATTTTATTGCAAATAGAAAATATGATTGTTTCGAATTCTAATTATACTGTACCCGACTCAAATGGTATTATGATTAAGCCCGATGTTAAAATGATAAAACTTATGGATTTTCATCTTGCAAAAGAGCTTATTAAAATTGGATATGGAGCTGCTATGGCTCAAATGAATTATATTAAGCAATTAATTCCAATTAGAATAGATACCCATAATGTAAGTATTCGAAGAAACAATTTTAATTCTGAAAAAAAAGAATTGCTATTTAAAAATATATATATATCGGGATTGACTTATTCGCAAAGTTTATATTTATTAAAAAATTTTTTAAAAAATAAAGAGACACTTAATTTTAATAATTTTAAGAAAGAATATTATAAGCTTATTGCGGATGATCAAATAGAAAGTATATTTCCGCGTGCTAAATACAACGAAAATTCAGGATTTTATAATCTTTTTCTAAATGTCAAACGCGAAAAACCTTTTGTAGCTCGAATAGGGGGGTTAATATCATCCGATAACTTAAACGAAGGCTTTTTAGCGATGGAGTATAAGTATTTATCGAAGGTGGCTACTTCGCTATATGGTAATATTTATTTTGGAAAATTTTACACTAGTTTGTATGGACGAATAAGGATTGATAATTTAACCAAGTTGCCTTTCTATTGGCAATCGTATGTTGCCATGAACAATTTCGATTTTTATCGAGGCAGCAGTTTTATTTTTTATGAAGATAATCGTCCTTTGTATATTATACAACGAGAACGTCTTTTTGGTAGCGAACTAGTATTACCGATCAGAAATCAGGCTCGTTTTAATTTGGGTGCTGTTTTTAACGATTTTGGTTATCAATATTATCAAACTTCTTCATTTAGCATAAAAGATACAACCGATAAAACATCTTTTTATGGATATACACCATATATGATTTATGAGCGAAACACTTTAAATAATAAAAATTATGCTTATAAGGGTCATATGTTAAAACTTGAACTGCGTTATTATCATGGCATAGAGAGTTATAAACCTGGCTCAACTTCAACTATAAAGCAAATGCTGAAGCATCATCACGAATGGTTTTATATTAATATAAAATCAGCCGATTATTTATCGATTAGTAAGCGAATTAATTGGGGAATATCATCCAACTTAGTGTGGTCGAACCAACCACTTTTTAGCAATTATTCAGCTACTTTATTGATGAGCCCTTTTTATACACCTACCATACATGCTAAAACAATATACATCGAACCTCTCCGAAATGCCTCATTTACAGCTGGTGGAATTGATTTTATATATCTTTTTTCTGATAATTTTCATGCTCGTTTATCTTCTTACATTTATGCTCCAATAAATCCTGTTATTAAAGACGAATCAGGTAATATTAAGCAAAATGCTCGAATAATTGGAAATTTATATCAATTATATAGTGGGGCATTGGTATTTTCTTCTCCTATTGCCAACGTATCTTTAAGTATTAATTATTACCCTTGGCATACTCAAGGTTGGTTTGGACAATTTAATATAGGTTTTCTTATTTTTAATAAAACGATGCATCCATAAAATTTTTTTACTTAAAACATATTGCTTATTTTTACAACACCAATGAGTAAAAGTTATGGCAAAATTTTTTTTACCCTTAATTTTACTTTTGTTAACTGCTTGGATAATTGTAGGCGTTCAACAAGAGTATGAAAAAAATAGTTTATATAATCCTGTTACTTACGATTCGTTGATAAAAATAGCTCAGAGTGAATATTATATTGATTCATTAAAATTAGAAAAGTATAAAGATTTTAAGCTAATAACATACAAAGGAATTGCTTATTTAATACCTAATTCATTTTATGAAAGCAGTTTAACAACCGAAGAAGATGCAATTTTTCAATTTGAACGTTATTTGCCACCACTAAAATTTATTTTATATAGCGATTTAAAATCAACCGATTCTACTGCTTATAATTTTTCACTCGATAACTATATTGTTTCTACTATAAATGCTAATAAAAACAATGCTTCGTGGTTTAAAATGGAAGATTCGTTAGTATTTAATTTAGGTACCGGACAAAAAGCGGTTATGACTTCATATATAAGAACAAAAACCTATGAAGATGGTACTTCTAATACTTTACATATTTCTTTTTTAGCAACAGCAGATACTGCAAGTTTATATATGTTGTTCTTTTATTGCGATACTGCCGATTATTCTAAAAATATAGAAGATATTCATAAAATATATACATCAACAGGTATATTTAATTAGTATGGTTTTAAATTACATTTGGATAGGCTTAATTGTTATAGGTTTTCTTTTTGCTGTAATTTCTTCTTTAATCACCGGCAATGTAAGTGTTTTTCCTTCGATGATGAATGCAGCTTTCGATATGGCTAAGACCGGTTTTGAACTTTCGTTAGGATTAACGGGTGTAATGACCTTATGGCTGGGGATGATGAAAATTGCCGAAAAATCGGGTATGGTGCAAGTTTTAGCAAGGTTAGTAAGTCCGTTGTTTTCGAAACTTTTTCCCGAAATTCCGTCAAAGCACCCGGTACATGGCTCTATTATGATGAACGTTGCTGCCAATATGCTTGGACTCGACAATGCTGCAACACCACTTGGATTAAAGGCTATGAATGAGTTGCAAGAACTTAATCCAAAGAAAGATCAGGCATCGAATGCTCAGATTATGTTTATGGTTCTAAATGCTTCTGGGTTAACTATTATACCTATTAGCATAATGGTTTATCGTACACAAATGGGGGCAGCTAATCCGGCCGATGTCTTTATCCCTATTTTAATTGCAACATTTATAGCAACTTTAACCGGTATTATTGCTGTTGGTATTGTTCAGAAAATCAATCTTTTTCAGCGTTATATTCTGCTATATTTAGGAGGTTTTTCGTTACTCCTTGCTTGGCTTATTTGGTATTTTACAACCATACCCGTTGAGAAATTGCAAACTGTTTCTACTGTTGCATCAAATTTCTTAATTTTACTGGTATTGGTTAGCTTTGTTTTTGTGGGCTTTATAAAAAAAATTAATGTGTACGATACGTTTATTGAAGGTGCTAAAGATGGTTTTCAGGTAGCTGTTAAAATTATTCCTTTTTTGATAGCGATTTTAGTGGCTATTGGTATTTTTCGCGAATCGGGTGCTTTACCTATGCTAGTAGAGGGCTTGCGTAAACTTATTATAGCTATGGGGCTGAATACCGATTTTGTAGATGCCATACCTACAGCTCTGATGAAGCCGCTGAGTGGAAGTGGCGCACGTGGAATGATGATAGATACGATGAAAACTTTTGGTGTTGACTCTTTTGCAGGTCGCTTGTCGTGTGTATTTCAAGGAGCTACCGATACTACTTTTTATATCATTGCTGTTTATTTTGGTTCTGTTGGAATTAAAAATACCCGTCATGCTATAGGGTGTGCTCTTATTGCAGACTTAGCGGGTGTGATAGCTGCAATTTTAGTTTCGTATTTATTTTTTCACTAAGCCATATAATAGCTTAAAACTCGTGTTGATATTTGTTCAAAAACTTGGCAAGTCCTCCCTCGGAGGTTTCGCGGTATATTTTGGGCAAATCGTGCCCTGTTCGTTTCATGGTTTCTACAACGGTATCGAAGCTTATTCTGTGCCGGCCATCGCCTAAAATGGCAAAAGCATTGTTGTCTAATGCTCGTGCTGCAGCAAAAGCATTTCGTTCTATGCAGGGTATTTGCACCAACCCGGCAACGGGGTCGCAGGTTAAGCCTAAATGATGTTCCAATCCCATTTCGGCACTGGTTTCGATTTGAAAAATTGAACCACCAAAAAGTTGTGTTGTGGCAGCCGATGCCATTGCACATGCAGTGCCTACTTCGCCTTGGCAACCTACTTCGGCACCTGAGATACTTGCATTTTTTTTAATAATTAGCCCGATAATGCCTGCTGTGGCTAAGGCCCTCAAGATTTTTTTATCTGAAAAACCATGTTCTGTTTTAAGATAATACAGAACCGAAGGGATTACTCCACTGCTTCCACAGGTCGGTGCGGTAACAACTTTACCACCACAAGCATTTTCCTCAGAAACAGCCAAAGCATAGGAGTATAACAAAGCTCGTTTTCGCATTGAACTCGTAAAACCATTTGCTTTAATATGAAAATTGGCTGCTTTACGTGGAAGTTTTAATACACCCGGTATAACACCTTCGTTTTCAAGCCCCCGTTGAATACACTCTTGCATAACAGCCCAAACTTCTGCTAAGTAATCCCAAATCTCATTGCTTTCAAACTGATCTACCATTTCCCAAATTTGAAGTCCGTTTTCGTGGCAATATTTTAAGATTGCATTCAAATTTTTAAAAGGATAAATATGGTTTATACTTTCAGCATCATCTTCTTCGCCCATAATGCTTCCACCGCCAATGCTATAGGCTTTCCATTGAACGACAGGTTCGTTGGTCTCGTTTAACGCTTCAAATTCCATAGCATTAGGATGTTTTTTTAAAAAAACGTCGGCACGCCAAACAATTTCGATAGGTTTACCTTTTTCGTCGAAAACATTTTTTATGGCAACATCGGTAAGGTGTCCCTTGCCAGTTGCTGCAAGACTTCCGTATAAGGTAACTCGATAGGCAGTGTAATTGGGATGTTTTTGAATAAATTGTTCGGCAGCTTTTCTGGGACCCATGGTATGGCTACTCGATGGACCATAACCAATTTTATAAATGGTTTTAATGCTTTCCATAAGGACTTGTTTTGAACAAAGCTAAGTAAATTAAAAGTAAAAACAAAACCGAAAAAAGTGAAGTTATATTTTTATTTTTTGACAATCATAAATTCTGTACGGCGATTAAGTGAACGTCCGGCTTCGGTATCGTTGGAGGCAACGGGTTTGGTCTCGCCAAAGCCTTTTGTAGCAGTGATGCGTTTGGGGTCTAAGCCATTTAAGATTAAATATTCGGCAACGGCTTTGGCTCTTTTTTCGGAAAGAATTAAGTTGCTGTTATCATCTCCTACATTGTCGGTATGTCCATGAATTTCAAAGCATACCGTTGGATTTTCGTTGAGGAATTCGAGAAAATTGTCCAATACCACTAAACTCGATTTTTCGAAAACTGCTGAATTGCTAGCAAAGTATATGTTGTTAATTTTTACAGTTTTACCTTCTTCAATGGGTTTTACTTCAAAGTTTACTTCAACGGGTTTATCTCTTTTGAGTTCATCGGCTTTTATGTAATTGGATGTAAAGGCATAGTCTTTTTTCTTAACCATCAAAATAAAATCGTCATTCGGTTTTTCAACGGGAATAACTACGGCATATTTACCGGTTAATTTATCGACCATTGCTTCGCTGGTTCGTTGTTCAGTAACATTTTTTATTACGACTTTAGCATCTTCGAGTGGATTACCTTCTTCGTCTTTTACCTGACCTTTATAGAAAACCACTTCGGTAGGACGAGCTTCGTTGTACAAGTCGAACGAATAAATATCATATCCTTTGGAATCGTTGAGTTTATTGGAAGAAAAGTATGCTTTTTTGCCATTAGTGCTGACAATAAAACCTATTTCGTCGTTTTCGGTATTGATAGGGTAGCCAATATTTTTAGGTTCTGACCATTTCCCATTGGGAAGCATTTTAGAGTAATAGATGTCGTATCCACCAACTCCGTAATGCCCATCCGATGAAAAATAGAGTGTTTTGGAGTCGCTATGAATATAAGGGCTTTTTTCGTTCCCGGGTGTGTTTATAATAGGTCCTAAATTTTTGGCAGGTAGCCAATTACCATTAGCATCTTGTTGAGACATCCATATATCGCTGGTTTGTGTTTCAGGGTTATCTAATTCAAAGCCAATATTGCCCGGACGGATGCTTGCAAAAAAGAGCATTTTACCGTCAGATGATATTGAAGGTTGACTTTCCCACGAACGACGTCCATTTATAGAAGCACCTAAATTGCGTAATTGACTCCAGCTACCGTCTTCGTAATCAGAAACCCAAATATCGCAATTGGGACCTTCGCAAATAGTAACATAAAGGTGGTTGTTGTCGATGGTGATGCTAACAGCTCCTTGGTTGTTGTTGGTATTTTGATTAAATGGTGCAGGCATGGGTTGGTTTGCCGAAAAAACTTCTTTGTTTTTGTCGCGAGTGGCTACTGTAAAAACATCGAATTTTTGAGTAGTACCAAGCTCGTTTACTTTATTTATGCGGTGGGTATAAAACATGAGTTCATCGTCGGGGCTTATGAGTGGCAGAAATTCATCATCGGGTCCGCTTACACCTTCTACTTTAATAGGATTAAAGGGAACTGGATGATTGATAAGGTCTAAATATACATCGATATGTTTCTTCATGTTTTGGGCTTCGGTTATTTGAGGAGAATTTTTGGCATTTGCTATAAATTTTTCGAGGTAAGGCTTAGCTTTATCGTATTTTTTTTCGTGGTAATAATAATATGCCGCTTCATAGCAGGCACGATAGTTGTCAATCGATGGGCACGCATCGGCAGCTTTAACATAATAATTGATAGCATTGTTTTTGTATTGGAGAGCAGAGTTACCATTTGTGGCTTGATTGCTTCGTTGCACATTAACATCGGCTAATATAAGATAGGCTTTGGCAAAGTTAGGGTCTTCGCGAACTGCTTCGGTCAATAGTTTATAGGCAAGCTCCGGATTCCTTTTTTGATAAGCTTCTTGCGATTGTTCAAAAAGCTTTTGGGCTTTTTTTTCGGGTTCGGGGCATTCTTGCGAAAAGCTTTTAAGCGTGCAAAGCAATGATATTACTACAACAATATTTGCAAGTTTTATTTTTTTTATCATTTTTATTTCTTTTTTGCTTCTTCAATCAGCTTGTCGCCTTTTTGTTTAGCTTCGTTTCTGATTTTGTCGGCTTCGGCTTTTGCTTGATTTACTTTGTTTTGCGATTCTTGTTGTGCTTTGGTTTCTATGTCCGAAGCTTTTTTGTCGGTTTCTTTGCGTATTTTATCTGCCGATTCTTTGGCTATTTTTTTAGCAATGGGACCTTTGCCTTCAGCTTCTTTTTCCAATTGTGCAGCTTTATCGTAGCCTTCTTTGCGAACTTGATCGGCAGTTGTTTTAGCTGTTTGAGTTATTTGATTGGCTGCATTTTGAGCTGCATTAACTAACTGAGTTGCTTTGGCATCGGCTTCTTTATATAATTTGTCGGCTTGTTCTTGAGCCTTACGAATTGCTTCGGCTTTAGCTTTATCTACTTCTTCGTTGATTTTTTGTGTAACTGCTTCTTTGACTGTTTCTACAGTATTTTGTGCCATGTCTTTTAAATTGAGTTTTATTTCGGGTTTGGTTAGGGTGCCGCCAATAAGACCTTTAACGGGAATTATATCGGGAGTTTTCAGATTTACGCCGTTTTGCTTTGCTAAACCCATCCATTGCCCAATAATTTCGTTGGCTTGACTGCCAAGTGCTTGTTTGGGAACGTTCATGAGCATATTGTAATGAAGTGTTTGGTCGAGGTTTTGGCTACCACTAAATTCAACAGGAATATTGCCCATTTTGGTTTTTACAGGTTCTATGGTAATATTGCCTTTTTCTATCTTGAATTGGATATTTAGGTTATCTAAGGTGAATTTTTCGTATTGTTTATTTTTCAAAAATTCAGCTATTTTTTGTCCTAAATCGCTGTTTTCAACCGTGATGTTTTTGGTACTTAATGTTCCTTCGGCATCTACGGTGTTCAGCATCGGATCCATAGTTTTGCTCATATTCAGGTGCATATCAATTCCCATAGATACTTTTCCCGAACATTTTTCGGCTATGGGAACCATCTTTTTAACGATGGTAAATGTGTTGTAGGTTTGTTTAATATCAATGTTGTCAATCTTTAGATTCATTTTAACATCGGGAAGAACATCGGTATAAGCATATTGGGCTGACATAGCCATAGAACCATCTAAGGTGTTGAATTTTAGATTTTCTAAGTTTAAGATACCTTCTTTCATGGTTATTTTACCAAGTGTTTGGGCGAGTTCTAAATTATCATAGAGCAATTGTTGGATAGTGGCTTGAAATGCAAAATCGATGTTTTTAGGAATAGAAGGAGCTTCTAATGCGGCAGTGTCGGCGGGCGTGGGAGTGGAAGTCGGAGCTTCGTCTGAACTTAAAAACTGATTGATGTTTAATGTTTTTGAATTGAGTTCAAACGAGCCTTTTAAAAGTTGGTCTTTGAATAAGTAAGCCATAAAGTTTTCGATTTTGCCTTTTAAATTTATGTCGCTTTGACCGATTTGCATTTGAAGGTTTTTCAAGTCGAAATATTTAGGCGATACTTCTGTTTGCATATCGGGTATAGCAACGGTATAGGGTAAATCGCTTGCTTTGTATTCAAAGTTTTGGAGTTTAAGGTAACCAAGTGCTTTAATGTCTTCGTATTTTTCGGCTTCTACTTGTGCCATATTGGTCTGGTATTCTATATCTATATCGGCAATTCCTTTCATGGTAACTCCTTGCATGGGGTAGAAGTTTTGAACCTGAGCTAAATCGAGTTTCCCCTTGATTGTTCCTTTTAAGTTGGCGTTTGATATGGGAGTGGAAACATAGAGAACTGCATCGAACGGATTGTTTGCCATATTCATATGGAATTTTTTCAAATCAATAATGGTGTGATCGGGGTTGCCATCTTTGTTGTCAACCGAGAGTTTAATGTTAATATCGTTTACCGAAGCAGGAAGGCTTGGATATTTAAAGCTTCCGTTGTCAACTTGTAAGTTTAAGTTGAAGCCGGGCATAAGGCTATCGTTGTATATACCTTTAACTTTTCCGTCGAATTTAACATTTCCGGTTGTTTTTACTTCTTTGAAATCTTGTAAATAAATAGCAGGAACCAACGATAATAGGGTTTTGAAATCGGTCTTTTCGGCAGCATAACGAATGTCGATGTCGATATCGTCTTTGGGCATGGCAACTTTACCATCGATTAAGAGTTTAAAATCGTTGATCGACAGTTCGTTTTTAGAGAAAGTAAATACGAAATTAGCAAGATCGGCATCTATTTCTGAAACAATTTTTACAACTGCTTTTTTTAAGTAGCTTATTCCATCGAAAGTAAAGTAAGAAGAGTCTATACTTGTTTCGGTTTTAAGTGTGGTGCGTTCATCGGTTAAATCGCCTTTGAGAAGAAAATGGAGATTTTGTGCAACAAACTTCATATTCATCGATTCGTCGTTGTAATTGATATTGGCTTCGTTTAACTCAACCTTTTTTAATGCTAAAGCAAAATGCGAGGTGGTGGTATCTTCGGTTTGTGTTGTATCGGTTGTTTCTTTAGCGATATCCCAGTTGGCTTTGCCATTTTTTAGTACAAGCAGATTTAACAAAGGTTGGTTAAGCACTATGCTTTTTATTTTAATTTGATCGCCAAAAACACTTATAAGGTCGAGCGAGGCGGTAAACTCGGGAAAATATGCCAGTGTGTCGCCTTCAAACTCGTTGGTGCCGACAACCGAAAGTTGATCAAGCTCAATGTATAAATTTGGAAATGTTTTGAAAATACCTATGCTGTAGTCTTTGAAATCTACTTTTGCATTTAAGTTGTTGTTTATTTCGTCTTTTACAAACTGAAGAATCTTATCCTTAAATATAAAGGGTAATACTATTATTAAAATAAGAAAAATCAGAAAACTGATTCCGCTGATTTTTAAGATTTTCTTTAACATAAGTCTCTGTTTATTTTTAAAGCGTAAAATTAACGAAAAAAATATGATTTTAGTTGGTGGGCTTGTTTAAATAATTTAAAAACTATGAGAAAATTTTCAACTTTAGTATGTAAAAATATTTGCTTGTTTATCGAAAATACACTCCTATAATACATTTGAAAATTGATTAAGTCTATATAGTATGTTAATGTAATGTATTGATAAACAAATATATGTTATATTAAATATGTAGTGTTGATATGGTTTTTAAAAAGTTTCTAATCTTTTTTCAGTTTTTTTTCATACCTTTAAGGCTACTAAAAAAAATGCTATGATATTGAAAATTGGCGATAAGGCACCTCATTTCGAGGGTATTGACCAAAATGGACAAACTATAACACTCGAACAATTTAAAGGCAAAAAACTAGTATTGTATTTTTATCCTAAAGATAATACACCGGGATGTACAGCCGAAGCCTGTAACCTTCGCGATAATTACAAAACATTTTTAGCCCAAGGTTATGCAGTTATTGGTGTAAGTGCCGATAGCATAAAATCGCATCTAAATTTTGCTCAGAAATACCAATTACCTTTTCCGCTTATTTCAGATCCCGATAAAAAAATATTAACAGCTTATCAAGCTTATGGCGAAAAGAAAATGTATGGTAAAGTAGTAATGGGTACTATTCGCAAAACATACATTATTGACGAAAATGGTATTATACAAGACATTATTGAAAAAGTAGATACTAAAAATCATTCTGAACAAATATTAAAATAAACATATTATGGAAAAAAAAGAAAAGCAAGAAAAACAAGAGAACTTAAAAGAAAAATTAAAAGCGTTACAGGCTACACTCGATAAAATTGAAAAAGATTATGGCAAAGGCTCTATTATGAAATTAGGTGATGAGAGCTTTGTTGCTGTCGATGTAATTCCTACAGGTAGCATTGGACTCGATGCCGCTTTAGGTATAGGTGGATATCCGAAGGGAAGAGTTGTTGAAATTTTTGGACCCGAATCATCTGGGA
This sequence comes from Bacteroidales bacterium, assembly GCA_013314715.1. Lineage (NCBI taxonomy): Bacteria > Pseudomonadati > Bacteroidota > Bacteroidia > Bacteroidales > Bacteroidales bacterium. The sequence continues at coordinate 154,443 of JABUFC010000001.1, forward strand.
AAACTACCTTAGCCATTCATGCCATTGCTGAAGCCCAAAAATTGGGTGGCATAGCTGCTTATATTGATGCCGAACATGCTTTTGACCGAACTTATGCCGAAAAATTAGGCGTCGATTTAGATAATCTTTATATATCGCAGCCCGATAATGGTGAACAAGCTCTCGAAATAGCCGATAGCCTTATTCGAAGTGGTGCTATCGATATTATTGTAATAGATTCGGTTGCAGCACTTACACCCAAAGCTGAAATTGAAGGCGATATGGGCGATAGCAAAATGGGACTTCAGGCTCGTTTAATGTCGCAAGCATTGCGTAAATTAACCGCCAATATTAGCAAAACCAATACATGTTGCATTTTTATCAATCAATTACGCGATAAAATTGGCGTTATGTTTGGTAATCCCGAAACTACTACAGGTGGAAATGCTCTTAAATTTTATGCTTCTGTTCGTTTAGATATTCGTAAAATTAGCCAATTAAAAGAAGGCGAAGATGCTACGGGTAACCGTGTAAAAGTAAAAGTTGTTAAAAACAAAGTAGCTCCTCCATTTAAAAAAGCTGAGTTTGATATTATTTTTGGCGAAGGAATATCGCGTATCGGCGAAATAATCGACATCGGTGTTGAAAATAATATCATTAAGAAAAGTGGCTCATGGTTCTCGTATAACGATATTAAACTAGGTCAGGGACGTGATGCGGTTAAGCAGATTTTAACCGACAATACAGAATTAATGAACGAAATATCGGCTAAGATTAAAGAAATACTTACTGCCAAATAGAACTTTTTTCAATTTATTAACGAATGCGTAAAACTCAAAAAATGAGGGAAATAATTTATTTTCTTTTGATAAATCTATTAGTGTGGGAATGTACAAACAATGGTAATAAGTCTATTGACAAAAGCAATAAAGATACTCTAGGACTTATTGAGATATCACAGAAAATTCGCAAAAACCCTTTAAATGCTGAGTTATTTAACAAGCGAGCAGGTATTTATTGGCAATTACAACTTACCGATAGTGCCATAAACGATGCTAATATTGCATTGCGTTTAGATTCGATGAACGATGATTATGCCTTACAACTTGCTGAATATTATTTTAAGTCACTCAAAATTAACGAAGCAAGTGCTGTATTGCAAAATTTTTTAAAACGTAAGCCCGAAAGTTTAAAAGTACTTACTCGTATAGGTAAATATTATAGTTATTTAAAAGATTATAAAAAAGCTAAAGAATATATTGACAAAGCTTTGACTATTGACCCTCAATATGCCGATGCACATTTTATTAAAGGAGTTATACTTACTGAAACAAACCAGCCCAAAGAAGCTATTAAAGCGTTTATGGATGTTATTCAATTTAACCCCGATGATGCAGAAGCATATATGATGTTAGGCTTGTTAAATCAAGAACTTAACGATTCAATTGCATTGCAATATTACAGAACTGTTACTCGAATGCGTCCTAACGATCCCCAAGCATATTATAACATTGGTTTTTATTATCAAGAAAATAAAAATTATACAAAAGCACTCGAAACATATAATTATATTTTAAGGAACATTGATAAAAAATATTCTAATGCCTTTTTCAATCAAGGTTATATTTACATGATGTACTTAAAAGATTATGGTAAGGCAATGGCATACTTCGATTCTGTTATGCAATTGGAACCCAACAGGGTAGAAGCTGTATATAATAAAGGCTATTGTTATGAGTCGATTCACGATTATACTTCTGCACGTAGTATGTATATTAAAGCAAAATCATTGGTTCCAAATTACGAATTAGCTGTTGAAGCTTTAAATCGATTAGATCAAAAAAAATAATAAAAAAGTTATGAAAGCAGCATTATTTTTCTGTAGTTTATTATTAATGAGTTGGAGTTGTAACAAGCCTCAACCTTCAGAAGAAAAGTCATCTTCAACACAGGTGAATCTTTTTGATTCGTTGGCAAATCAAACGATCAACGAAACGAAGGTAACCCCAGAATTATTATGGAAATTTGGTCGTATTGGCGAATTTGATATATCGCCCGATGGCCAATGGGTAGTATATTCGGTAACACGCTATTCTATAGCGGCTAATAAAGGTTTTACCGATTTATTCGTTACAAATATAAATGGCGGTGAATCAAAACATCTAACTACTTTTGTCGGCAGTGAAATGAATCCTCGTTGGCGTCCCGATGGCAAAAAAATCGGTTTTATTGCAACTGAAAGCGGAAGCCCTCAAATGTGGGAAATTAACCCAGATGGTAGCGATGCAAAGCAAATATCAAATATTGCCGATGGTATCAATTCATTTGAATATAGCCCTAAAGGAGATAAAATTTACTATACCAAAGACGTCCAAATTAAGCCAACTTTACAAGAAATGTATCCCGACCTACCCAAAGCAAACGTATATATCGCGAATGAATTGATGTATAGGCATTGGGATCATTGGGAGGATGGGGCCTATAGCCACATATTTATTGCAGATAGAGTGGGTGATAGCTTAACCAATATGGTAGATATTATGAAGGGTGAACCATATGATAGCCCATTGTCGCCATATTTTGAAGCAAACGAAATATCGTGGAGTACCGATGGAAGTATGATTGCCTATACTTGTAAAAAACTTTCAGGTAAAGAATATGCAATTTCTACCAATAGTGATATTTATTTGTATAATTTGCAAACTAAAACTACTGTTAATTTGACCGAAGGAATGCCTGGTTATGATAAATATCCGGTTTTTTCACATAATGGTAAGTATTTAGCATGGATGAGCATGGCAACACCAGGTTATGAATCGGATAAAATGCGATTATTTGTTTATAATTTTAATACAAAAGAGAAAAAAGAACTTACTATTCAATTTGACCAGAATGCTACTGAATATCAATGGTCTTCTGACGATAAACAAATTTATTTTATTTCAGATATAAGAGGTACAAAACAAATTTATGTAGTTAATTTAGAAAATAGTTTTATTAAGCCCTTAACCTCGGGCATGCACGATATTACTGCCTTTAAGTTAGTAGCCAATACTTTAGTTGCGGCTAAAATGTCGCATCAAATGGCAACCGAATTATATAAAGTAAAAACCGAAAACGGTGCTTTACAAGCTTTAACTCAAGTAAATAAAAATATTTACGATAAAGTAGCGATGGGTGAATCGCGTGAGCATTGGGTAAAAACAGTAGATGGAAAGCAAATGTTAGTTTGGTTAATTTATCCTCCTCATTTTGATTCTACTAAAAAGTACCCGGCTATTCTTTATTGTCAAGGTGGACCTCAAAGCATGGTAAGCCAATTTTTTAGCTATCGTTGGAATTTTCAAATTATGGCAGCCAACGATTATATTATTGTAGCTCCTAACCGTCGTGGTTTACCAGGGTTTGGACAAGAATGGAATGCACAAATTTCAGGCGATTATGGTGGTTTAAATATGCAGGATTATTTATCGGCTATCGACGATGCTAAAAAATTGCCTTATGTCGATGCTGAACATTTAGGATGTGTAGGTGCTAGTTATGGTGGATTTTCGGTATATTGGTTAGCCGGACATCATCAAAAACGCTTTAAAGCATTTATAGCTCATTGCGGTATGTTTAATCTCGAAAGTCAATATGCAGAAACTGAGGAAGTATTTTTTACTAATCATGATTTAGGTGGACCATTTTGGGACAAAAACAATAAAATAGCTCAAAAATCGTATGCGAATAGTCCACATCGATTTGTACAAAACTGGGATACACCTATTATGATTATTTCAGGCGAAAACGATTTTAGAATTCCTTATACCGAAAGTTTGCAGGCTTTTAATACTGCACAATTACTTAATATACCAAGTAAATTATTAATCTTTCCCGAAGAGTCGCATTTTGTTTTAAAACCACAAAATAGTATTTTGTGGCAACGCGAATTTTTTGCTTGGCTCGACCAATGGCTTAAACCTAAAACGGTTCAATAAGGAGCAATAAAAAAGCCCCTTAATAGGGGCTTTTTTATTTTTTGCAAGTGCAAGATTATTTTTTCTTACCACCTTTTTTAGCTTCAGCAGCAGCGATAGAATCAGCTTGAGCTTTAGCAATGCTGTCTAAACGAGCTTGTTCAGCTTGAGCTTTAGCAATAGAATCTTTCATTAAAGAATCTTTCTTTAAAGAATCTAAACGAGCTTGTTCAGCAGCTTGTTCTTCTGCACTTGGGCCGCAGGCTACGAATGACATCATACCTGCAATCATTAAAAGACCAAATAACTTTTTCATAGGGTTTTAATTATTTTTAAAATTAATCGATGCAAAAATATATAGCTTTTTGATACAGTGTACACTTTCTTTAAAAAAAAATAAAAAAAATATTAACCATTGATTGTTAATTACTTAATAATATAATTTTCCCATTTTTGAATTAAATTTTTGAAGTCTGAGGGTAATTCTTTTTCAAAAAAAAGCATTTTTTTTGTCTTTGGATGAATAAAACCTAACGATTGAGCATGTAATGCAATACGCGGCATTATTTCAAAGCAGTTTTCAATGAATTGTTTAAATTTTGGACTATTACCAGATTTTATTATTTTATCGCCACCGTATTTGCTATCATTAAACAAAGGATGTTTAATATATTCGAAATGTGCACGTATTTGATGAGTTCTACCTGTTTCGAGTTTACATTCAATTAGGCTTACGTAGGTATAATCTTTTATGACTTTATAATGTGTAATAGCAGGTTTTCCATGGCTTTCATCAGTAAACACTGCCATTTTTTTACGATCTTTTAGCGACCTCCCAATATGACCCACAATCGTACCCTGAGCTTGATCGAATGTGCCCCATACCATAGCGATGTATGTTCGTTGTGTAGTTTTATCAAAAAACTGTTTGGCTAAATATGCATGAGCATAATCATTTTTAGCAACAACTAAAATTCCACTGGTATCTTTGTCTATACGATGAACTAAACCGGGACGAATGCTTTCGTTGTTGCTGAGTTCTTTGAAATGATATAATAAAGCATTAACTAATGTTCCATAATAATTGCCTTTTGCAGGATGAACGACCATTCCAGCTGGCTTATTGACCACTAAAAGGTCGTCGTCTTCATAAAGAATCTCTAAGGGAATATTTTCAGGAATAAGTTCATATTCGTTGGGCGGATAAGGTAATACAATCGAAATTTGATCATTGGGTTTTACTTTATAATTCGATTTTACAGGCTTGTTGTTTACTAAAATACAATTAGCTTCAGCAGCTTGTTGTATTCGGTTTCGCGATACTTGATTAAGACGATTGACTAAAAATTTATCTATTCTTAAAGGCGTTTGACCTTTATCTACTTGAATTCGATGATGTTCGTATAGATCGGTACTTTCTTCGTTTTCGCTTAAATCCAAATCGAGTTCTTCGTCAATCATGGATGTTGAATTATTATTTTATGTGAGCTTGTTTGTTTATTATGGAATATCTGTAAAATATAAATGCCATTTTCGAGTGGACTTGTATCAATGCTTTGCGAAAAGCCTTGTAGTATTATTTTGCCTGTAATATCATATAAAATGTAGGAGCAAATATGCTCATCGCATAAAAATATCTTGTTATTAGCAGGGTTAGGATATGGAATGAAGGTCAAAGGCATATATTCTTCCTCTACGTTAATTATTTGAGACTTGCTAAAAACAGGTCTTATCATAGGGGTACCATTAAATGGTAATTTTGTCCATGAACCATTTAAATTATAAAAAACATTAGAAGAATAATCGTAATTTAGGTCGAACCCAAGATTTAACAAATCGGTAGAAGTTTGAGTCCAACCAATAAATATTGAATCGGTAACATATATGGTTGTGTCTAAACTATAACGATGAAATTCGTTTATACCAGCATACTCGGGTTTAAATCCAGTTTTTTTGTAAATGATATGGTTGGGTTTACCTTTATTTACAGTCCATATAGTTAAATAGAAATATTTTTGACTTGCATTATTGAGTGTCCGATTGAAAAACATATCTACTGCTCTCAATGTATCGGGAGTTAAGGTTTTGAAAAGCATGGCAAATTGACCATTTTGTGAGCCTTCTCCTGATAAACCAACGCCATATTCTGCCGAGCCATCATCAATGGCATAATAATATTCAAAATTTTGAAAAAATCGTAGTGTATCATTCCAAGTGAATATGCTTTGCGATGATAATGTGGGAGCTGTTATATTAAGCAAAACTTCAAATGTACATTTATTTAAATTGTTGTCTGGGAAGTAATTTGGTTGGGTCTTTTGTTTAAATTGAAATGTCTCAAAAGGACCTATATTGTCATTGCCTAAAGAGTCGAAGCGGAGTTGTTGATGATTAGTAATATTATTAATCGTTAAAAAGCGTTTTACATTTACTAAAGAACTATATAGATTGTAATAGTTAAATCGTAAAGTATCAATTTGAAGCGTATCTAAAATTTTATAGTGTTCCCACGGAATAGATGTATAAGGTGGTTCTACTAATGAGCGAATAGGTTCTTTAAAACATATGTCGGGATAAATACTATCGTTTACTCGTTGGCCGGTATTTAAATATACATAGTCTAAATTCCAATAATCAACATTGCTTGCAAAACTTGGGTAATTTAAATTTCCAAAACTAGCATAATTGTAAAATCTAAATTGAAAACCTTTAACTAAATATATACTATCTAATGGAATTACAACTTTATGAAAAATAGTATCTGAAAAGCCAGGCGATGACCAAATGTGTTTCCAGTCAGAAAGTGGAGTTTTAAATTCTAACACTAACGAGTCGTTGCTTTCAGGTGCATTACCTCCTAAACCTTGAGGTTGAAAATAAAAGCTTAGATAAATAGAGTCTGTTAATGAGTAATATGATGTTGTATATCGTACTATATGAACATACTGAGAAGTTAGCGTGTCATAATAATATAAAGAGTCGCTAACATCTATGAGCGAAACAGAACCATAATAAACATGCATGGTTGGTGTAAAAGTTCCAGGTTGAACAACACAGTTTAAAAGATAAGGTCCTGAATAGTAATAAAGTGAGTCTGCCGGTCGATATATACCTGTGGCAGATTCGTAATAAAAAAGAATGTTAGTTGGATAAGAAAAAGAGTTATAAGTAATAAAATAAGATAAATTGATAGGTTTAGATGTTAAATAATCGGCAATAAAAGTGTTTGATGAAGCATGGGAGTATATTTGCCCTGCCATATTTAATATGTCAAAAGTAGCAACACCAATACTAGGGGGATGAATACCAAAATTTTGATTTACATATACATTATTGTCTAACCAAAGCGAATTATCGGGATAAACTCCTGTTTTTGAAAAATCATCAAAAAAAGGAATGGGCAAAGTGTCATCGTTTGATTTTAGACTGATGTGTTTTGAATAAGCATCGGCTATTGTTGCATTAAAAAAAGGTCGAGTTAAAACAGGCTGAGCTGTGAGCTCAGATATTAAAAATAATAAGAATAAAACTAATAATTGAAAAAAGGAAATATGGTTAAAAGTAAATTTTTTCATATAAATTAAAAATTAATTTCGTTTGTCTCATTTGTTTCTGGCAGTAAGTCTTTATCAAGTGTTATCCATAAGTCAATATAACTACCTAAACTTATTGCATTGTTGTTATTGCAACTAGGTGATTGTTTCCAAATAAAAGCTCTGATAGAGTCTTTAGCATTTTTTATGGTGGCATCTTTAGTAACTGTTCCAATGTTGAGCGATGCAGCCGATAATAAAGTATTGGCTTCTTCTAATGTTTTACCCACTACGCAGACGATTTCTGTTTTTTCGTTACTTTCGCCTTTGCCGACTACTAAATCGATAGTAGAACCAACAGGTATCATCGTTTGAGGCTCAATTTCTTTTCCTTTATATAGTTGTTTTAAAACTGTTGTCGATATGTCAGGTACATAGGTCAATTTTCCAATTTTTAATCCAAAAAGTTCAGCATCGGCAGTAGCTTGACGTAGCGATATCCCTCTTAAATCGGGCATAGCAATTTTTTCATTGTTAAAACCATTGATTATTAGATAAATGGTGCGTTCGGGTTTTACTTTTGATTTAGGCGCTGGTACTTGCGAGATCACTACGCCTTTAGGTTTATTTAAAAAATGAACCGAATCAGAAAGAACGACTTTTAAATCGTGTAATTCTGCAGTGTGCTCTGCTTCTTCAAAAGTCATATTAGATAAATCGGGAACGTCAATGCTTTCGCCGTGAAATGTATACGAACTTAACCAAAAATAAATAAAAGTTAGAATAATAACTACAATACCGATTTGAATACCGATATGCTTCCAAATAGCCTTTGATTTGATGATGTTTAAAAAACTCATAATCTTTTGTATAACGCAAGTGCAAAGATAAAATTATATTTCCGTTTATTAAAATTGATTTTTGTGTTTGAATTATATTCGCATAAATTTACGAATGAGTTGGAGCTTTTTATCAGAATAAGGTGAATATTTAAAGTTAGGTTCAAAAAATGTCGGTTTGCTTAAAATGCTTTTATAGTGCGTAAAAGCATCGAATCCTGCTTTGCCATGGTAACTGCCAATACCACTATTGCCAACACCACCAAACGGTAAACGACTGTTGGTAATGTGCATTATAGAATCGTTAATAGCTCCACCTCCAAACGATAGCTGATGGATAATGTTTTTTGCTGTTTTTTTGTTTTCGGTATAGACATAACACGAAAGAGGATGTGGACGTTGTTTTATTTCGTTGATAATAGCTTGCAAATCGTTGAAAACAATAACGGGTAAAATAGGACCAAATATCTCATCTTGCATTGAAATATGGTTGAAATCAACATCGCAAAGAATAGTAGGCTCTATAATTCGTTTTTCAGCTTGATAAATCCCCCCATAAAATATTTTTTCTTTGTCGATAAGATTTATCAAGCGATTGAAATTTCGTTCGTTAATAATTTGTACATAATTGCCGGCATCGATGGAGTACTTCGCTTGCTTTATTTCATCTACAAGGTAAGCTAAAAACTTGTCTTTAATTTGTTGATGCACCAGCAAATAATCGGGTGCAATACACGTTTGTCCGGCATTTAAAAATTTTGCCCAAGCAATGCGTTTGGCGGCAATCTTTAGGTTGGCATCGGGTAAAATAAGGGTGGGGCTTTTTCCGCCTAATTCAAGGGTTACCGGTGTTAATTGTTGGGCTGCTGCCTGATAAACAATTTTACCAACAGGCACACTCCCAGTAAAGAAAATTTTATCAAATTTATTTTCTAATAAAAGAGTGGTTTCTTCAACTCCTCCTTCAATAACAGTGAAATAGCTCGGTTCGAATGTGTCTTTTATAATTTGAGCAATAACGCTGCTGGTGTTTGACGATAATTCACTTGGCTTAAGAATAATTGTATTGCCAGCAGCTATAGCTGCAATGGCAGGAGCAAGAGAGAGTTGAATGGGATAATTCCATGCACCAATAATTAAGCAAACACCCAAGGGTTCTGGAACAATAAAGCTTTTTGCCGGAAAATTGATAAGGTTGGTGCGTACTTTTTTTGTTTTTGCCCAGTGGGGAAGTTTTTTTAATGCTTCGCGAATATCTAAATACAATAGTGCTAACTCATTGGTAAATGTGTCAAATTTCGATTTTTTAAAATCGGCGTATATGGCTTGTTCTAATATGTGTTCATTTTTTCGTAATGCGTCTCTAAGTAAAAGCAATTGTTTTTTTCTAAAATCGATGCTTTTAGTTTGGTTTGTATAAAAAAACAAACGTTGTTTTTCAATTATTTCAGTATATCGATTCATATTTAAATTAGTTTTGCTTGTTGTAAAAATGCTCTAAAGCTTTTTGTAAAGATAGTGTAAATTTTTTTTAATGTTAAAAACTTAAAAGTTAAGATATTTTTGTAAAGCAGCGATAAAAGCTTGAGGATTTTGAGCATGAAGCCAATGCCCGGACTGGGGAATTACTTCTATTTGTGCAGCAGGAAATATTTGCTCGATGAGTGGAATATCATTAGGTGTAATATAATCAGATTGTTCGCCTTTTAGAAATAAAACAGGGAACCCTGTTATTGTAGCTTGTTGCCAATCATTATCGAAACCACCAGCTATATGCTTAAGATTTTCTTTTAACACGGGTAAATTAAACAGCCATTGAAATCCATGTTCACTACGTTGTAGATTTTTTAATAAGAATGCTCGCAAAAGAGGTGAGGGGAGCGAGTCGCTGAGTAATTCGTCGGCTTTTTCTCTACTATCGATTTTATTGAGCGGTAACGAACATAAACTTTCTATAATATGATGATGCGAATGCATATCTTGTGCCTCATGTATTTGATAGTTTTTGGGAGCAATATCTACTACTACTAAAGCTGATAGGAGATTAGGGTATTCTTTAGCAAAAGTCATAGCTACCTTGCCGCCCATGGAGTGTCCCATGACGATGGGTTTGTGTAATTGATGTTTTTGTATAAACTCAAGCAAATCGTTGCACATAGCTTGATAGGTGTGAATAGTTGAGTGTGGTGAGCGTCCGTGGTTACGTTGATCGGGCAGCCAAATTTGATATTTGTTTGATAGTTGACGGGCAATGCTCATCCAATTGTCGGACATTCCGTAAAGTCCGTGTAAAATGATAATAGGAAAACCGTTTCCTAATTGTCTGTAAAAAAGTTCCATACAATATAAAAAAAGCCGGTTTTCCCGGCTTAGTGACCTCGGAGTGTTGTTAAACATCTTTCTATTTTACTAATTCTTAAATACATACAAGTTCAGATACCATTTGGTAAAACACTTGGTAAAACATTTACATGGTATATAATCCATAGCTACTTCTTTTGTACAAGTATGG